>NZ_JBHVDX010000258.1:0-13288 GCF_042802555.1 Streptomyces sp. NPDC057474
CACCACGGCCGTGGAGCACACCGATGCCTGTTCCTCACGACGCGCGCCGACTCGGCGCGGCGCGCGTCACCCTCCTCACCGAAGGCACCTATCCCCACAGTCACGGCGGCGTGAGCGTCTGGTGCGACCAACTCGTCCAGGGCATGCCCGACCTCGACTTCGACGTCATCGCCGTCACCGGCACCGGACGCGAACCCGTCGTCTGGGACCTGCCCGCACACGTCTCCCGCGTGCTGTCCGTCCCCATGTGGGGCGACCCGCCGGAGGGCCGCCCGCCCCAGGGCCGAGCCCGCCACCGACTCACCACCGCCTACGAGCAGTTCCTCACCGCCCTGCTCGACCCGGGCGCCGAAAACGGATTCGCGCCCGCCCTGTACGCGCTGGCCCGGGCCGCGGCGGACGGAACGCTCAGCCCCTTCCTGCGCTCGGACCGGGCGATCGCCCAGCTGACCGCTGTCTGGAACCGGCCCGGCCTGGCCGTGCGCGAGGCCCGGCCCACCCTGCACGACGCGCTCACCGCGACCTCCCTGCTCGAACACGCCCTCCGCCCACTGGCCGCACCACCGCCCGAGACCGGCGTAGCGCACGCGGTCAGCGGTGGCGTCGCCGTCCTCCCGGGCCTCGCCGCCCTCGAACGGCACGGCGTCCCCCTGCTGTTGACCGAACACGGCGTCTACCTGCGCGAGCGCTACCTCGGCTACCGCACCGCCCCCTACCGCTGGCCCGTCAAGGCCGTCGTCCTCGGTTTCTTCCGCCTCCTCGCGGAGGAGACCTACCGCCGGGCAGCCCTGATCACCCCGGGCAACCGCTACAACCGGCTCTGGGAAGAACAGGGCGGCGCCGACCCCGAGTCCATCCGTACCGTCTACAACGGCGTCGACCCCGCCGCGTTCCCGCCCGCCGGACCCGAGCCGGCGACGCTCACCCTCAGCTGGGCGGGTCGCGTCGACCCCATCAAGGACCTGGAGACCCTCATCCGGGCCTTCGCCCTCGTCAGGGCTCGACTCCCGGACGCACGGCTGCGGTTGTTCGGCGGGACACCACGCGGTGGCGAGGCCTACCGGGAGCGCTGCGAGGCCCTGGCCGCCGAACTCGGGCACGGGGACGCCGTCACCTTCGAGGGCCGCGTCGACGACATCAAGGACGCCTACGCGGCCGGCAACGTCGTGATGCTCTCCAGCATCAGCGAAGGCTTCCCGTTCACGCTGATCGAGGCCATGTCGTGCGGGCGGGCCACCGTCTCCACCGATGTGGGCGGTGTGCGCGAGGCCGTCGGCGACACCGGGCTCGTGGTGCCGCCGCGCGACCCGGAGGCGATGGCGAAGGCCGCGCTGGAACTGCTGGGCGACCCCGCGCGCCGCCGGACGATGGGGGAGGCGGCGCGGCTGCGGGTGATCGAGCAGTTCACCCTCCGCCAGACCATCGACACCTTCCGGTCCATCTACCTCGAACTGCCAACACTGGAGCAGCAGTTGACGACCGGGTCGCTCCCGGCGGCAACGCTGACCCCGATCAGCACGGTGGCCGGATGAGCGGGCCCATGTCACTCGAACCCGGCGGTGTCGAACAGGACACCCTCGCCATCC
This sequence comes from Streptomyces sp. NPDC057474, assembly GCF_042802555.1. Classification (NCBI taxonomy): domain Bacteria; kingdom Bacillati; phylum Actinomycetota; class Actinomycetes; order Kitasatosporales; family Streptomycetaceae; genus Streptomyces; species Streptomyces sp. NPDC057474. The sequence goes on from NZ_JBHVDX010000258.1 coordinate 1,587, forward strand.
GACTGGCCGACCGGCGCCGCCCGCGCCGCCGCCCCAGCTGGGCCCTCGGCGACGACACCACGCTCGCCATCCGGCTGCCGCGGCAGGGCCCGGACGAGGAGGCGGTCAACGAACTCGCCGCCGAACTCGCCGACCGCGTCGGCCCCGCCGTCCACCCGTACGAGGTGGCCGCACTGCTGGAGGCAGAGGGCCTGTCCGCCTCCCTCATCAAGGAACGCTACGGCCACCCGAACCTGTTCTCGCTCGCCTCGGCCCTGTACGAACGGGTGCCCCGGACGTTCCCCGAACCCCCGCCGAGCGCCGACCCCTGGCGACCGGACACCGTGCGCTGTCTCCTGCGGGGCGCGCTGTTCGCCCTGCCCGGACTCGCCTATCTGCTGACCGCCCCGCTGTGGAACCCCGGAGCACACGCCCCGGCCCTCATCGTGGCGGGACTCGTCTCCTGGGCCTGGGGCCAGGCCCTCGGCCACCGCGCCCACCTGCGGATGGCGACCGGGCGGCGCGAAGCGGGCCGTACGCTCCTCGCCGGCGCTCCCGTCGGAGCGGTGGTGGCCACGGCGGTCGCGGCGCTGCCCGCCGAGGGCGGCCCGGTGACCCTGGTGGCGGCCGCGCAGTCCGCGTACCTCGCGGCGGCGGGCGTCCTGCTCGTGCTGGGCCGGGAGCGCCAACTGCTCGCCGCGCTCAGCCCGTTGATCGCCGGAGCCGCCGTCCTGCCCTGGTGGGAACCGGGCCCGTGGCTGCGGGCCGGACTGCCTCTCCTCGCCCTGCTCGCCACGCTCGCCGTCACCGGCCGGGCCCTGTGGGCCGCCCTCGCCGTCCCGCCCGTGCCGGACGCCCGCCGTCCCCGCCTGCTGTGGTCCCTGCCGTACGGCCTCTTCGGCCTGGCCGCCGGTGTGCTGGTACTGCTGGAGGGCCGGGAGGAGCCGTACGCCGTGATCGTGCTGACCGTGAGCATGGGCCCGGCGGAGTGGCTGCTCTACCGCTACCGCGGGCTGTCGGTCGCCGCACTGCGTGCCGTCGCGACGCCCGCCGGGTTCCTGCTGCGCTCGGCCGGGATCCTCGGCCTCTGTCTGCTCGCCTATCTCCTGCCCCTGCTGCCCGCGGCCCTGCTCACCGACGCCGACCCGGCACCCCTGCTCCTGCTCGCGGCCGTCCTGTGGACCGCGCTGCTGCTCCAGGCGTTCGGGGCGGCCTGGCCGTCGGCCGCGATCTGCCTCGCGGCGGCGGGCGGCGCCGGGGCGGTCACCCTGCTGCGTCTGCCACCCGGCGACCTGGCGCTGCCACTGTGCTGCGCCGCCGCCGCGCTCTGCCTGTCGGCATGCGCGCTGCGGCTGCTCGGCCGGCCCGCGCCGCACGCCTGAGCCTCAGGCTCACCCACGACCACCACACACAACCCCCACCTCCAACGGACTGGAAGGACACACCAGTTGACCTCCGCACCGCTCGCCGCCGTCACCGGAGCCGAGGGCTTCATCGGCTCCCACCTGACCGAGGCGCTGGTCGCCTCCGGCCACCGGGTCCGGGCCATGGCCCAGTACAACTCCTTCTCCTCCTACGGCTGGCTGGAGACCCTGCACCCGGACGTCCTGGACCAGGTGGAGATCGTCCTCGGCGACGTCCGCGACCCCGGCTCTGTCCGCGGCCTTCTCGACGGCGCCGACACCGCCTACCACCTGGCCGCCCTCATCGCGATCCCGTACTCCTACCAGGCACCGCACAGCTACGTGGACACCAACGTCACCGGCACCCTCAACGTCCTGGAGGCCGTCCGCGCCCTCGGCACACCTCGCCTCGTCCACACCTCCACCAGCGAGACCTACGGCACCGCGCAGACCGTGCCGATCACCGAGGACCACCCCATCAACACCCAGTCCCCGTACGCCGCTTCGAAGGCCGGCGGGGACCGGCTGGCCGACAGCTACCACGCGAGCTTCGACACCCCCGTGGTGACCCTGCGCCCCTTCAACACCTTCGGACCGCGCCAGTCGATGCGCGCGGTGATCCCCACGGTGATCGGCCAGGTCGCGGCGGGGGAGCGGACCATCACCCTCGGGGACCTGCGCCCCACCCGGGACTTCACCTTCGTCAAGGACACCGCGCAGGCCTTCCTGACCGTCGGCACCGCGCCCGCCGAGCAGGTCGTGGGCCGCACCTTCAACGCCGGCACCGGCGGCGAGATCTCCATCGGTGACCTCGTCGCGCTGATCGGCAAGGTCATGGACAGCGAACTCGACGTACGCGAGGACGAGGCACGCATCCGGCCCGCGGGCTCCGAGGTGATGCGACTCGTCGCGGACGCGACCCGGCTCGCCACCGCCACCGGCTGGCAGCCCGCCCACACGTTGGAAGAAGGCCTCGCGCACACCGTGGAGTTCTTCCGCGACCCGGCCAACCTCGCCCGCTACAAGACCGGCATCTACAACATCTGACTCCCGTCGGGCACGTCCCCGCGTCTCCACGAAGTCAACGAAGCCAACGAAGTCCACGAAGTCCACGAAGTCCACGAAGTCCGCGAAGTCCGCGAAGTCCGCGAAGTCCACGAAGTCCGCGAAGTCCGCGAAGTCCGCGAAGTCCACGAAGGAGGAGCACCATGCAGGCAGTGATCCTGGCGGGAGGCAAGGGTGTCCGGCTGCGGCCCTACACGACCGCGCTGCCGAAGCCGCTCGTCCCCATCGGCGACCAGCACGCCATCCTGGAGATCGTGCTGCGCCAGCTCTCCACGGCCGGCTTCACCCACGTCACCATCGCCATCGGCCACCTCGGTGAGATCATCCGCGCCTACGTCGGCGACGGCTCCCAGTGGGGCCTGACTGTCGACTACGCCACCGAGGAGAGCCCCCTCGGCACCATGGGCCCGCTGCTCAACCTGCGCGACCGGCTGCCCGAGTCGTTCCTCGTCATGAACGGCGACATCCTCACCGACCTCGACTACGCCGATGTCCTGCACCGTCACCGGGAGTCCGGGGCGCCGCTCACCATCGCCACCTACGCCCGCAAGGTCCACATCGACTTCGGCGTCCTGACCACCCACGACACCAAGGTCGTCGCCTTCACCGAGAAGCCGAGCATGGACTACCGCGTCTCCATGGGCGTCTACGGCGTGTCCCGCTCGACCCTGGACGGCTACACACCCGGACTGCCGCTGGGCTTCGACGAGTTGGTTCTGGACCTGATACAAACTCAGAACCAGCCGCACGCCTACGACTTCGAAGGGTATTGGCTGGACATCGGCCGCCCCGACGACTACGACCGGGCCAACGCCGAGTTCACCACCCGCAAGTCGCTTCTGCTCAAGGGAGCCTGAGCACCACATGCGCATTCTCGTCCTGGGTTTCACCGGCTATCTGGGCGCCCACGTCGTCGAGGGACTGCGTGCCCTGCCGGGCGTCCTGGTCCTCGGCGGCGGACGCGCGCCCACCGCCGAGTACGCCATCGACCTCGCCACGGTCCGCCGTGAGGAACTGGCGAAGACCCTGGCGTCGGCCGCGCCGGACACCGTGATCAACTGCGCGGGCGCGACCGGCGGCGACCCCGTCACCCTCGCCGAGGTCAACGCCCGCGGCCCCGCCGTCCTGTGCGCCGCACTCCGCGATGCGGCCCCCGGCGCACGGCTGGTGCACCTGGGCTCGGCCGCCGAGTACGGCCCCGGCGTCCCGGACATCCGGGTGACGGAATCGGCGGCCACCCGCCCGCTCGCCCCCTACGGCGCGACCAAGCTCGCGGGCACGGTCGCCGTGACCACCTCCGGCCTGGACGCGGTGGTCCTGCGGGTCGGCAACCCTGTCGGCCCCGGGGCACCACCCACCGGCCTCCCCGGCCGCATCGCCGCCCTGCTCCGCGCGGCCGGCCCCGACCCGGACGCCGTATTGCCCCTCGGCGACCTCTCCGCCTACCGCGACTTCGTCGACGTGCGCGACGTCGCCCGAGCGGTCACGCTCGCGGCCACGGCCCCCGGCCCCCTGCCCCGCGTCCTCAACATCGGCGGAGGCCGGGCCGTCCCGGTCCGCGAGGTGGTCCGGGGCCTGGCCGAAAAGGCCGGGTTCCGGGGACGGATCGCGGAGAACGCGGCGGGCACGGGGGCGGGTGCGGGCGGAGGTACGAGGCCGACCGGGGCGCCGGGAGCCGACGCCACGGCAGGGTCCCCCAGTCCGGCGGAAGCGAGCGGTGCAGCGGGCGCGGCTGGACCGGTCGGCTCGGCGGGTGCGGGTGCGGGTGCGGGTACGCGGGCTGGGCCGGGCGCGACTGCTGGTGGGGCGGGGCCGGCCGGTTCGGGGCAAGTGGTCGGTTCGGTTCGGTCGGCGGACGTGTCGTGGCAGTGCTCCGACATCACCGCCGCCGAGGCGGCGCTCGGCTGGCGCCCGGCCCACACCCTCGACGACGCGCTCACCGCGCTGTGGGAAAGCGGCGATGGCGGAGATGGCGGAGATGGCGGGGACGGTGGGGGCGGCAAGGGCGGCGGCAAGGGTGACCGTACGCCGTGAGTCTGCTGATCCCGCTGTACGTCCACCCGGCCGAGGACCCGGGCGCCTGGCACCGCCTGATCCGGGCCGCGACCCGCACGTACGGGGTCGTCCTCAACCCCGCGAACGGCCCCGGCGACGGCCCCGACCCCGCGTTCACCGCGGCGGCCGGCGCGCTGCGCGCGGCCGGGGCCCGGCTGCTCGGCTACGTCGACACCGACTACGGGGTGCGCGACCGCGCCGCGATCGCCGACGACGTACGCCGTCACCAGGAGTGGTACGCGGCCGACGGCTGCTTCCTCGACCAGGTGACGGCCACTCCGGACGGCCTGCCCGCCTGCCGCCGGCTCGTCCGGGCCGTACGCCGGCTCGGCGCCGGGACCGTCGTCCTCAACCCCGGGGTCCATCCGGCCCCGGGATACGCGCGACTCGCCGACCTGACCGTCACCTTCGAGGGCCACTGGTCGACGTACGTGTCGGCGTTCAGCAGACCCACCTGGGCCGCCCGGCATCCACCCGAGCGGCTCTGTCACCTCGTCTACGGCGTCCCCGAGGCGCTCGTACCGCTCGCCGTCCGCACCGCACACGACCGCGGCGCCGCGGTCTGCGGCCCCGTGACCGGCGAACCCCCCAACCCCTGGGCCGAGTTGACCCCCGCACTCACCGGGACGGACCGATGAGGCGGCCGACGCTCGCGTACGTGGCCCTGCTGGCCGCGCTGGTGGCTTCGACGTTGTCGGGCTGCACCGGCGACGGCGATACGGACTCCACGACTCTCTGGAAACCCCGCCCCGGCCTCGCCTGGCAGTGGCAGCTGGACGGGAGGGCCGACCCCTCGGCGGACGTGCCGGTCTACGACATCGACGGCTTCGAGAACTCCGCGGCGGACGTGGCCCGGCTGCAGCGGGACGGCCGGAAGGTCATCTGCTACATCAACGTCGGCGCCTGGGAGGACTTCCGGCCCGACGAGGACGACTTCCCGAGCTCGGTGCTCGGCGAGGAGAACGGCTGGGCGGGCGAACGGTGGCTGGACATCCGGCAGTCCGACGTCCTGCGGCCCCTCATGGAACGCCGCTTCGACATGTGCCGCGACAAGGGCTTCGACGCGGTGGAGCCCGACCTGGTGGAGGGCTACGGCAACGACACCGGCTTCCCGCTCACCGCACGGGACCAGTTGACGTACAACCGCATGATCGCGGACATCGCCCACGAGCGCGGCCTGTCGGTGGGCCTGAAGAACGACCTGCCCCAGATCCCCCAACTCCTGGCCGACTTCGACTTCGCGGTCAACGAGGAGTGCGCGCAGTACGACGAGTGCGCGCGACTCACGCCGTTCATCGAGGCGGGCAAGGCCGTCTTCCACGTGGAGTACACGGAGCCCAGGAGCAGCTTCTGCGCCGAGTCCCGCCGACTGAAACTGTCGTCGATGGTGAAACGACTGGAACTCGGGGTGTGGCGACAGCCTTGCTGAGGGGGACGGCATGGAGTGGTTGGCCGGAATCGCGGAGCAGGTCGCTCTGGTGAACGCGGCTCTGCGGCCGATCGCCGAGGCGCCGGTGGACATCGGTGATCCCGACTGGGTGGAGAAGATGCGCGCGCGGCCGGACGCGATGGACGAGGCGGGTGTCCGGGCGGAGGCAGAGGCAGTGCTGCGCGCCATGCTCACCGCCTACGCGGACGGTGACGAGGACCTGCGCACATCCGTACGCGGTCTCTTCGAGCGCCACACCGCGTTCCGCTGGGGCGTCCACCTGCCCTTCGAGCCCACTCCCGAGGGCTTCCGGCTGCGGCTGCTCCACATGTCCGCCGTCGACCAGGGCTCCGACACCCGTGACGAACTGCTCGCCCTGCGTGACCTGCGCGAGGACGCCCGGCAGGCGGGAGTCGACATCGGCCCCTTCCTGCGCGAGGCGGCGGAGCTCTCCAGCCGCGAGGACAAGTACGGCATGGGATCCATGCGGGACCTCCTGCTTCGCACCGCCCGGTGACCGACGCGCGGCGCCCGCCGCCCCCGCGACGCTGCGTCTTGTATCGCACAGCTGTGCGTTACCTGCCCGTTTTCCTGGAACAGGACGGCGCCCCGGCGGCCATCGGCTCCTATGGTGGAGATCACAGGAAGGCGACGGACGCTGAGGCGGCGACCATGGCGGATACGGCGATCGACTACGCGGCGGTGTTCCAGGCGCTGCCCGGCATGGTGGCGCTGCTGACACCCGAGCTGGTGTACACGGACGCGAACGAGGAGTTCCTGCGGATGTCGGGCCGCACCCGCGAGCAGGTGGTGGGCCGGTACCTCTTCGACGTGTTCCCCGACAACCCGACCGACCCGTCCGCGAACGGCATGCGGTACCTGGCGGCCTCCCTCTACCGGGTGGTGGAGACCGGCGAGCGGGACGCGATGGCGCTGCAGCGCTACGACGTGGAGTCGGCGCAGCGGCCGGGGGAGTGGGAGGAGCGGTACTGGAGCCCGGTGAACGCGCCCGTCCTCGGCCCCGACGGGAAGGTGGTGCTGCTGATCCACAAGGTGGAGGAGGTCACCGAGCTGATCCGGGCCCGCGAGCGCTCGCCCGGCGACCGGACCAGCGTGCTGGAGGGCGAGCTGTACAGCCGCGCCCGTGAGCTCCAGGAGGTCAACGAGCGGCTGCGCGAGGCACACGCGCACGAGCGGGAGGTCGCGCTCGCCCTGCAGAAGGCGATGCTGCCCGCGCCCAACCCGATCGGACACCACCGAGCGGCCGTGCGCTACCAGCCGGCGACCGACACGCTGAACGTGTGCGGCGACTGGTACGACCTCGTCGACCTGTCCGGCGTCGACCGCATCGGTATCGCCGTCGGTGATGTGGTCGGTCACGGCCTGGCCGCCGCCTGCGTCATGGGCAAGCTGCGCAGTGCTCTGAGCGCCGCGTCGCTGGTGGCGGACGGTCCCGCCCAGGCGCTGGACGCGCTCGGGCTGTACGCCCGCTCCGTCGACGGCGCCGAGAACACCACCGCCGTGCAGACCTGCGTCGACTGGGACACCCACACGATCACCTACAGCAGCGCCGGCCATCTGCCGCCCGCACTGCTGTGCCGTGACGGCAAGGTCGTCTTTCTCGACCAGGCCACCGATCCACCGCTCGGAGCGCGCCCGGAACACACCCCTCGCCCCGAGGCCACCCTCGGCTTCACCGAGGGCGACATGCTTGTCCTCTACACGGACGGTCTGATCGAACGCCGCGACGAGGACATCGACCGCAGCCTCGCCCGCCTCGCCGACGCCCTCACCCGCCACCGCAGGTCCACCCCCGAACCCCTCGCCGACGCCCTCCTCCTCGACCTTCTCCCCGGTGGACGTGCCACCGACGACGCGGCCCTTGTGATCATTCGACTGTGATCCCCCGTCGTGCCGGCTCAGGCGAGGAAGTCGGCCACAAGGGCGGCGAACTCGTCCGGGTCGGCCAGGCGGATGCCGAGCGTCTCGGCCTTGGCGCGCTTGGAGCCGGCGTTCTCGCCCGCGACGACCAGGGAGGTCTTCTTGGAGACGCTGGAGGAGGCGCGTCCGCCGGCGCGCTCGATGAGTTCGTTCATCTGGTTGCGGCTGAGCTTCTCCAGTACGCCGGTCATCGCGCCCGTGACCACCACGGCCATCCCGGCGAGCGGACCGCCCGCGGGCTCGGCGTCGTCCTCCGCGCCTGCGGAGTCGTCGGCGGCCGGGGCGGGCGGCGTGGCGCCCGGCTCGGTCATGTTCACCCCGGCCGCCGTGAGCTTGTCGATGAGCGGGGCGAGTTCGGCGAGCTCGGCGACGATGGACGGGGCCTTCTCGGTGCCGATGCCCTCGACCCGCTGGACGGCCTCGGCGTCCGCGGCGCGGATGTTGTCCATGGTGGCGAAGTACCGGGCGATACGGCGGGACATGGAGCGTCCGGTACCCCGCACACCCAGCGCGCACAGCACCCGCGACAGCGGCCGCCCCCGGGCCGTGTCGAGCGCGGCGAGGAGATTGTCGGTGCTGGTCTCACCCATGCGGTCCAGGCCGAGGAGTTGCTCCCGGGTGAGGGCGAACAGATCGGCGAGATCGGCCACCAGACCCGCCTCGACGAGCTGGACGACCCGGGTGTGGCCGAGCCCTTCCACGTCGAGCTGATCGCGGCCCACGGCATACGAGAGGGACGCCACCAGATGGCAGTTGCGGCCGTTCTCGCAGCGCCAGCGCTGCTCCCCGGTGTCGATGCCGGAGCCACATCTCGGGCACACCTCGGGGAAGACGATGGGCTGTTCGTCGCCCGTGCGCAGATGGGCGACGGGCGCCTCCACGCGGGGGATGACATCACCGGCGCGGTGCACCATGACGTGGTCGCCCAGCCGCAGGTCGCGGCGGGTGATGTCGGCCGGGTTGTGCAGGGTGGCGTACGTGATGGTGGAGCCGTCGATCTCGACGGGCTCCAGCACGCCGCGCGGCGCGATGATGCCGGTGCGGCCGACGTTCCACTGCACCTCCAGCAGCCGCGTGATCTTCTCGACTGCGGGCAGTTTGTAGGCGATCGCCCAGCGCGGGGCGCGTGAGCCGGATCCGGCGGCCCGCTGGTCGGCGGCCAGGTCGGCCTTGATGACGATCCCGTCGATCCCGAACGGCAGCTCCGCCCGCAACGCGGCGATCTCCTTCACCCGGTCCAGGACCTCCTCGGCCGTGGCGGCGGTGACACCGGGCACGGCCGTACCGGCGGTGGTGTTCACCCCCAGTTCGGCGGCCCGCGCCATCAGTTCACCGTGGGCGAGCGCGCCCAGCCGCGCGGCGACATCGGCGTCCGTACCGGGCAGCCCCAACAACCCGTATCCGAAGAACGTCATCGGCACGGTGTAGGCACGCTCCTTGGCGCGCAGCGTGCCCGCCGCGGCGTTGCGCGGGTTCGCGAACGGCTGCCCGCCGTGCGCGGTGCGGACCTCGTTGGCGTGCTCGAACTGGGCGTTCGTCATGAGGACTTCGCCCCGCACCTCCACGGTGACCGGCTCGGCCAGCTCACCCGGCAGCCCCTCGATGGTGCCTATGGCGTGCGAGACATCCTCCCCGGCCGTCCCGTCGCCACGCGTGATCAGCCTCGTGAGCCGCCCCTGGGTGTAGCGGGCGGCGACCGCGAGGCCGTCCAGCTTCGGCTCCACACTGAACCGCTCCACGTCGTGCCCGACCCGCCGGGCCAGCGACGCCGTCCACGCCGTGAACTCCTCGGCGGAGAAGACGTTGTCCAGGCTCAGCATCGCCACCGTGTGCGGCACATCCCCCTCGACCGCCCCACCGGCGACCTTTCCGGTCGGCGAGTCCGGCAGCGCCTGCTCGGGATGCTCGGCCTCCCACACCGCGATGCCCCGCACGAGCCGGTCGTAGGTGTCGTCGTCCAGCACCGACGTACCGCCCGTGTAATAGGCGGCCGAAGCCCTCACCGCGTCCTCGACGGCCTGCGCGTAGGCGGCGGCATCCACGATCACTGCAACTGATGTCGTCATGCGGACCATCCTGCCTCCCACCACTGACAACGCCGTCGGGACGACGCCTCGGAGCTAGTCCCACCAGAACGACCAGATGTCCCGCCCCACGAGGTCGGCCGCGTACTCGGGGAACGGGGTCGGCGGGTCGTCGACGATGTTGTCCGCCGTGGACAGCACATGCTCCAGGGCGAGCAGGTTCGCGTCCGCGATGGTGCGCGGCGGCCGGGCGACGGAGACGTGCAGCCAGCCGCCGTAGACGGCCACCAGGTGCGCTCCGAACCGTTCCTCCCAGCTGCGCAGCAGGGCACAGAGCAGGGGCAGGGGCGCCTCGGAGTGCCGGCCGAGCAGCGCCAGGGCGTCGCTGCCGCGACGGGCCGGGACGAGCACGAGACGGCACTCGAACACCCCGAAGTCCGTGTCGGCGATCCGGGCCGGTGCTCCGGAGGCCGCCTCCCACAGTGTCGGGCCGGTGGGCGTGACCGGCATCGCGGGTGCCAGGCCCGGCCACCGCTCGAAGGGCGGGCCCGGATCGTGCGGCCACGGTTCGACGTCCTCGGGCACCGGTACCGGCGTCGGGTCCGTCCAGAACGGGAGGCGCCGACGCCGGTACTCGGCGAAGTCCGCCGCCAGCGCCTCCTCCAGACGGACGGCATCGACCAGTGCTGGGTCCAGGGGCTCGCCGATGGCGTCGGCTCGGCTCAGGACGGGCAGCAGCCCCGTCGCCTCGTGTTCGCTCAGCAGCCGGGGCCACAACTCTTCGAGGTCGTCCGGGAGTTCGTCCGAGACCCACGTGTGCGCCGGTCCGCGCGTGGTGAACCGGCCGACGGGCAGTCCGTCAGGGAGGGGAAAGGGCATGGCGGAACCGTAGATGCCGTTACGGACATCGCGGTCGGCGACCCTTCCCGCCGCCGGAGCCGGCCGGGCTCAGCCCTTCGGCTGGGCGAAGCGGATGCTGTTGCCGAAGGGGTCGCGCAGACCGCAGTCGATGCCGTACGGGCGGTCGGTGGGCTCCTCGGTGAACTCGACGCCCCGGCCCAGCAGCGTCTCGTACGTCTTGCGGCAGTCGTCCGTGCTGAAGAAGAGCTGGCCGCCGATGGCCCCCTTCGTCAGCAGTTCGCGGACCTGCTTCGCCGTCTCCTCGGACAGCGCCGGGGGCCCCGGCTTCTCCAGCAGGATCTGGCGCTCCGGGTGGCCGGGCACGTTGACGGTCAGCCAGCGCATGAAGCCAAGGTCGACATCGGTGTTGACCTCCAGGCCGAGCTTGCCGACGTAGAAGTCGAGGGCCTCGTCCTGGTCGAGGACGTAGATCTGCGAGTGCGTGATGGCGGTGAACATGTGCATCACGCTATCGAGCGGGCCGGACGAAAACTTGTCCAAAACTGCTCAGTCGCTCAGTCGCTCAGTCGCTCAGTCGCTCAGCCGGTGGCTGCTCAGTCGCTCGGTCGCATCCATGCCTTCGCGAAACAGGTGGGTACGGCCACGGTCACCGTTTCCTTGCGGTACTCCCTCGGGGTCCGGCCGACGATGTCGCGGAAGGTGCGGCTGAAGGTGCCGGGGCTGCCGAAGCCCACCTCGAAGCAGATGTCCGTGACGCTGCGGTCGGTCTCCCGCAGCAGGAACATCGCCCGTTCGACCCGGCGGCGCTGCAGATAGCGATGCGGTGTCTCGCCGAACGTGGTCCGGAACGTGCGCGTGAAGTGCGCCTCGGAGACGTGGGCGATCCGGGCCAGTGCCGGGACGTCCAACGGCCGCGCGTAGGCGCGGTCCATGGTGTCCCGGGCC
>NZ_JBHVDX010000259.1:0-13122 GCF_042802555.1 Streptomyces sp. NPDC057474
GATCGTTTTTTTTTATATTCCCCCGGGCCCCCCCGGGCGGGCGCCCCCGCCCCCCCCCCCGGCCCGCGGGGCCGGCCTGGGGGGGGCCCCGGCGGCCGGTTCTCCGGGGTGCGGACCGGTGCTCAGCCGGGCACGTGGCAGTCGAACGCGTGCAGGTACGCGTTGACCGGGTGGACGTCGTCGATGACCAGTCCCGCGTCCGTCACCCTGCGGACCATGCTCTCGGTGGTGTGCTTGGCCCCTCCGACGTTGAGGAGCAGCAGCAGGTCCATGGCGGTGCTGAACCGCATCGAGGGCGTGTCGTCGACGAGGTTCTCGATGACCACGACCCGGGTTCCCCGGCCACCCGCCTCGATGACGTTGCGCAGCAGCCGGGCCGTGCTGTCGTCGTCCCACTCCAGGATGTTCTTGATGACGTACGTGTCGGCCTGCACCGGGACGGTCTCGCGGCAGTCGCCGGGGACCACGCTCATCCGGTCCGCGAGCGCGCCGCCCGGACGCAGCCTCGCGTCGGCGTTCTCCACCACGCGCGGCAGGTCGAGCAGGGTGCCGTGCAGCGCGGGGTGCTTCTCCAGCAGGCTCGCCACCACATGCCCCTGCCCCCCGCCGATGTCGGCGACGGACGAACTCCCCGACAGATCGAGGAACTCGGCGACGTCCCGCGCGGACTGCACGCTGGACGTCGTCATGGCCCGGTTGAAGACGTCGGCCGACTCCGGGGCGTCCTCGTTGAGGTAGACGAAGAACTCCTTGCCGTACAGGTCCTCGACGACGTTGCGGCCGGAGCGCACCGCCTCGTCCAGCTTCGGCCACGCCTCCCAGGTCCACGGCTCGGTGCACCACAGGGCGATGGCGCGCAGGCTGTGCGGATCGTCCTCGCGCAGCAGCCGGGACATGTCGGTGTGCGTGAACGTCCCGTCCGGCCGCTCGGCGAAGACGCCGTAGCAGGACAGGGCCCGCAACAGCCGTCGCAGCGGCTTCGGTTCGGTCTTCACCGCCGCCGCGAGGTTCTCCACGGCCAGCGGGGTGTCACCGAGGGCGTCGGCGACCCCCAGCCGGGCGGCCGCGCGCAGGGCGGCGGCGACGGCCGCCCCGAACACGAGTTCCCTGAATCGCATGGGGGGCGGCGGGGACGTTTGGGCGCCCGGTGCCACGTGCGCGGCGTGAGTCTGCGGGGTCGAAGCGGTGGGTGCCGTATGTACCGTTTGCACCGTTGGTGCCGTTGGTGCCGTTGGTGCCGTCGGTGCCGTCGGTCTGGTCTGAGCGGTCGTCATGTGACGCCTTCCTTCTTCGAGTTCATGAGCGACCACGTCCGGTCAGCACAGCCCCGCGGGCTTGGACGCTTGGCAGGTGTTGCCCGTGAAGGTGTTGCCCTTGCCGGCGGTGTCCGTGTTGACGATGTCCGCCGGGGCGTTGCCCTCCAGCACGTTGTCGGTGATCCGGTTCCGCTCGCTGGTGGTGCCCACGAAGCTCTTCCACACGACGATGCCGCCCGACAGCGGAGAGGTGCCGGCGTTTCCGATGATCCGGTTCCGGGTCACCAGGGTGTCCTCGGCGCCGGTCAGCACGATGCCGGTGCCCTGCAGCGCGTCCAGCCGTGCGGTCTTGGGGCAGGACTTGTTGTTGTGCGCGATGTGGTTGTCGCGCACGGTCAGGGCGCCGGCCCTCGGCATGTTCTCGTCGCCCACGACGAAGACGCCCGCGCAGTTGCCGATGATGTGGTTGTCCGTGACGGTGAGGTTCCGCAGACGCCGGACGGTGAGGCCGATCCGGTTGCCCTCCAGGCGGTTGCGCGCGACCACGGTTCCGCCGGTGTCCGTGGCGCCTTCCTCGGCCTTGATGGTGTTCGCGAGGAACAGGCCGGCGTCGCCGTTGTCGCGGGCGGTGTTCTTCCGGAACACACCGCGCACCGAACGCTCCTGGGCGATGCCCCACACGCCGTTCTTCACCGCGGTCACGTTCCGCACGGTCAGCCCGTCGGTGTCCACCGCGAACACTCCGGACCCCGTGAAGCCGGTCACGGTCAGGGCGGCGACGGTGACGTCCTCGACCTTGTGGTTCTTGGTCCCGATCACGCAGATGCCGTTGCCGCTGTCGCCGCATCCGTCGGCGGCCTTCTTCACGGCCGGTGCGACGACGGTGGCGCTGCCCATGCCGCGCAGGGTGATCCCGGGGGTGCTCACCTTGACGCTCTCGTGGTACGTCCCGGCGGACACCAGGACGGTGTCTCCCGCCACGGCGGCGTCCACCGCCTTCTGGATCGACTCCCCCGGAAAGACCACGTGGGTCCGATGGTCGGCGACAGCCGGCGTGGCGGCCCCGAGCCCCGCCCCGATGACCGCCGCAATACATGCCATATAGGCAATATGCCATTTCGTCATATTCCGCAAGGTATGACCAGATGCTCCACGAACAGCCCGATAGCCCATCCGACGGCGTGTCCCGCCGGCGCGCTCCCGCCGGGGTCGGGTCGGGTCGGGTCGGTCGGGTCGAACGTCGCGGACGCCGGCGCTGGGGTCAGCCGGGCCAGGTACCGGTCGGCCGGCGGGTCGCGGCGGCGCCGCCGCGGTCGACGACGGCTTTGACACCGGCGAATATCGCGCCCCGAAGGACCGCCGCCGACACGATCTCGCGCCAGGTGCGGTCCTCGTCGGCGGCGTCGGGAGCGTCCTTCTCGTGCCCGAGCTTCTTCCAGACCTGCTTGAACACCCCGCCGGCCGGCGGACCGCCGACGGCGCCCAGCGCCAGACCGACGGGCTTGTAGGCCATCCTCGAGGCCTTCATCCACCGTCTCCTCGCTGTCGAGCCTTCACCCGCCCCCCTCTCGCGCCGTCACCGCCACCTCAGGGTCCGAGGCGGCGCCGGTCCTCCTCGTCCCACTTCCGGGTGTCGCGCGGCTGGACGTACGGCTCCTCGTCCGGCGGATGACCGCCCGCGATGGCACGCTGGCGCACCATCTCCGCGTCGAACTCCAGGCCCAGCAGGATCGCCAGGTTCGTGATCCACAGCCAGACCAGGAAGATGATCACGCCGGCGAGGGCGCCGTACGTCTTGTTGTACGAGCCGAAGTTCGCCACGTAGAACGCGAACCCCGCCGAGGCGATCATCCAGATCACCAGCGCGAGGAAACTGCCCGGCGTGATCCAGCGGAAGCCGCGGACCTTCGCGTTCGGGGTGGCCCAGTAGAGGACCGCGATCATGATCGTGACCAGGAGGAGCAGCACCGGCCACTTCGCGAACGACCACACGGTGAGCGCCGTGTCACCGACCCCGAGCGCGGTGCCCACCTCCCGCGCCAGGCCGCCGGTGAACACCACGATCAGCGCGCTGATCACGGCCATGACCATCAGCACCACCGTCACAGCGACCCGGACCGGCAGCACCTTCCACACCGGGCGGCCCTCGGGGACGTCGTACACCGCGTTCGCGCTCCTGATGAACGCCGCGACGTAGCCGGAGGCCGACCACACCGCGAGCGCCAGACCCACGATCGCCATGACCGAGCCGAGCCCGGCGTTGCCCTGCATCTGCTGGACGGCGTTGGTGAGGACGTCTCGCGCCGCGCCGGGGGCGAGCTTCTGGATGTTGTCCAGCACCTGCTGCGTCGCCGACTGCCCGACGATCCCCAGCAGGGACACGAGCGCCAGCAGCGCCGGGAACAGGGCCAGGATCCCGTAGTAGGTCAGCGCCGCCGCCCGGTCGGTCAGCTCATCCTTCTTGAACTCCTTCAGGGTGCCTTTCAGCACCGACTGCCAGGAGCGTTTGGGCAGGTCGGTAGGACTGTCCGGCGCCCTCCGCTCCACCTGCTCGTCCGGCCCGGCAGCCGGTGCCCGCGCGGCCTCGGCCTCCTGGCCGTCCGCGACGTGCCCACCGTGCCCGCTGTGCTTTCCATGCCGTTTCAACGTCCGCATCATGCCGTGCGGGTATCCGGCCGGGCGCGCCTTATACGTACATTCGCGGCATTTTGGTCAGCGCGGCGGCGCCGGGCGGTCGTAGACGTTGTCCGGGGTGACGACCTCCGTGATCGCGCGGGCGAGGAGCGAGGACGGCTCCTGGCCGTCGTGGGTGACGTCGGTGTTGAGCAGCAGCACCAGGGTGGCGTTCCACGACGGCAGGTGGACGGTGACGCTCTGGTATCCCGGAATCGAGCCGTTGTGCCCGATCCAGCCGCCGGACTCGAAGATGCCGAGGCCGTAGCTGGTGCCGGGGAAGCCGGTCGGCAGCATCGTGAGCCGCTCCCGCCGGGCCTGCGGGCTGATCAGCGTCCCGGTGGCGACGATCCTGGCCCAGCGGCGCAGGTCGTGCAGGTCCGAGATCATCGCCCCGGCCGCCCAGGCCCAGCTGGGTTCCAGTCCGTGGCGTCCTCGATCTCGCCGCTCAGCGTCTGGCCGGTGTAGCCGCGCGCGCGGCTCGGGGAACTCAGGGCCCTCGGGGAACAGCGTGTGGCGCAGCCGGGCCGGGCGGAGCACCCGCTGGTGGACGAAGTCGGCGAGGCGTTGACCACCGACCTTCTCGACCACCAGACCGAGCAGGACGAGGTTGGTGTTGGAGTACTGGAACCGCTCACCCGGCGCGAACGTGTTCGGGTGCCGGAAGCCGTGCGCGAGCAGTTCGCGCGGGGTGAACGAGCGGCTCGGGTCGCTCAACAGGGCCCGCACGAATCCGGGTCCGCGCTGTACGGGAACAGGCCACTGCGCATCTCCGCGAGATGACGCAGCGTGATCCGGTCACCGTTCGGCACGCCCCGGACGTGGGTCGAGATCGGGTCGTCCAGCCGGATCCGGCGGTCGTCGACGAGTTCGAGCAGCGCGGTGACCGTGAAGGTCTTGGTCTCGCTGCCGATCCGCATGAACCGGCCGGTGGTCATCGGCCTGCGGGTGGCGGTGTCGGCGACCCCGGTCGCGCGGACGTAGCACCCCTTGCCCGGCATCCACAGCCCGACTGCGACGCCGGGGATGCCGGCCTCCCGGCGGACGCCCGCGACGGCCTTGTCCAGCCTGGCGGTCAGTTCGGGACCGAGGCCGTCCGGCGGGCCCTCGCCCTTGTCGTACCGGTCGACGGCCGCGGCGTGGACAGCCGCGGCGGGCGTCATCGCCATCGAGGCCGGCACGGACGCCACCAGCAGTGCGGCGGCGAACAGACGGCAGGAGGGGGTACGTCGCATGCCTCGGCGCCTCTTCCGGATCAGGGACCAGAGGGGCCAACGTCACCATCCGGGCCCTGGGCCGAGGCCCCCGCCGGGACGCGTGGGGAGGAGTCCACTCGTTCGGAGCCGAGCGGACCTTCATCATTTCATCAGCCATCCAGTGCGGTTCGAAACTCGCTAAAACCCCCGCCGATCGCTATTCTCCCGAATGCCCAAAATCAGGCATCGACCCCTCTCGTGCCGGTCGGAAATCGGATCCCGAAGGACAGGATTCAGAATGAGAACCGATTATGATTCAGTAGACCAAAACCTTGACGGGACCCAGCCGCTCGAGAG
The DNA here is from genome assembly GCF_042802555.1 of Streptomyces sp. NPDC057474. Classification (NCBI taxonomy): domain Bacteria; kingdom Bacillati; phylum Actinomycetota; class Actinomycetes; order Kitasatosporales; family Streptomycetaceae; genus Streptomyces; species Streptomyces sp. NPDC057474. The sequence continues at coordinate 5,483 of NZ_JBHVDX010000259.1, forward strand.
GCAGTCCATCTGGCTCCCTGGTCCGAGGGCCTCGTCAGGCGTATGGGATCCGAACGACGAGCTGATCCACATGCCGTACATGACGCACAACGTGGACCCCGCCGCCCCCCTGCCGGACGTGCGCGACCGCCCGCGCCGCCCGGCCAGTCGACGGCGGCCACGCCCAGGGGCTCACATCTTTTCCGGGAACCCGAAAATCATTCCTGTCGCGTTCTTAATCACGACGATCGCCCTGTGCGCGATGATTATGCTCTATTGGTCCCTCTCTTATTCGTACAGTCAGCTACGCGACATCGCACTGCTGGTCGTGTCGGAGCATTTGGCGCGCTGGTGGCCGCTGACCGTGTACGGGCCGTGGCTCCTGGCGGGTCTGTCCATCCTGCGGGCATCCGTTCAGCATCGAACCGCTCGGCGGTCCTGGGCGGTGATGCTGCTCTCCTCCGCCACGGCGGTGGCTCTGTGCATCGGCCAGTCACCGAGTTCGCTGCTGGGCATGGTGATCGTCGGAATTCCACCGATCACCGCCCTGGTCTGTTTCCGTGAACTCGTCGGCCAGTTCTCGTCCGGGCGGGGCCCCCGGCATGCCGCCGACACCCTCAACGGACCCAAGCAGGGCAGGCCGTAGGCCACCCGAGGGTCATCCGAGGGGGCGTCCGAGGGGTCATCCGAGGGTCTGTTCCGTCCAGATCGTCTTGCCCGTGGGGGTCGGGCGGGTGCCCCAGCGCTGGGTCAGCTGGGCGACCAGGAGCAGACCCCGGCCGCCTTCGTCGTAGCTACGGGCGCGGCGCATGTGGGGTGCCGTGCTGCTGGCGTCCGAGACCTCGCAGATGAGGCTCGTGTCGTGGATGAGCCGCAGTTGGACGGGCGGCTCGGCGTGCCGGATGGCGTTGGTGACCAGTTCGCTGACGACCAGCTCGGTGACGAAGGCCGCGTCGTTCAGGCCCCAACTCTCCAGTCGGCTCAGGGCGTTCTTACGGGCCTCGGCGACGGCGGAGGGGTCGGGGGCCACGTCGAAGGTGGCGACCCGGTCGGGGTCGAGTGAGCGGGGGCGGGCGATGAGCAGCGCCACGTCGTCGGTGGGCCGCTCGGGCAGTACGGCGCCCAGGACCCGGTCGCACAGCGCGTCGAGGGAGGCGGCGGGGGCGGCGAGGGTCTGACGCAGCCGGGTGATGCCGTCGTCGAGGTCGGTGCCGTTGCTCGCACTGTTTCGGGATTCGATCAGGCCGTCGGTGTAGAGGGCGAGCAGGCTGCCCTCCGGCAGTTCGGTCTCCAGCGACTCGAAGGGCAGTCCGCCCAGGCCCAGCGGGGGTCCCGCCGGAAGGTCGAGCAGCGCGGCGGTGCCGTCCGGGCTCACCACGACCGGCAGCGGATGCCCGGCCCGGGCGAGCGTGCACCGGCGCGAGACGGGGTCGTACACGGCGTACAGACACGTCGCACCGACGACGCCCGCGGTCACGTTCCCCGCGGTCGCCCCTCCCCCGGCCGGCTCCGCGCCCTCCGCCTCGGTGGCCAGGCGGGCGACGAGGTCGTCGAGGTGGGTGAGCAGTTCGTCGGGGGGCAGATCGATGTCGGCGAGGGTGCGTACGGCGGTCCGCAGCCGCCCCATGGTCGCGGAGGCATGGATGCCGTGGCCCACGACGTCGCCCACGACCAGCGCCACCCTGGCCCCGGACAGCGGGATCACGTCGAACCAGTCGCCGCCCACACCGGCCTGGGCACCGGCCGGGAGGTAGCGGGAGGCGACCTCCAGCGCGGCCTGCTCGGGCAGACTCTGCGGCAGCAGGCTGCGCTGCAGGGTGACGGCCGTGCCGCGTTCGCGCGTGTAGCGCAGGGCGTTGTCGATGCTGACCGCCGCCCGGGCCGCCAGTTCCTCGGCCAGGACGAGGTCGTCCTCCTTGAAGGGGTCGGGGTGCCGGTGGCGGGCGAAGACGGCGACGCCCAGGGTGGTTCCGCGTGCCGACAGGGGCACGGTCATCGCCGAGTGGAACCCGAAATCGCGGATACGCGAGGTCCGGAGCGGGTCCTGGGCCACCCAGTCGGCGATCGCGGGCTCGGTCACCTGGTACAGCACGGCGCGTCCCGAGCGCAGACTCTCCACCGGCGGCGAGCCGTCCGGGTACTCGTCCACCTCGCCCGGCGTGACGACCGCCTCGGGACTCCCCGGCAACACGGACTGGTGGGCGATGCGCCGCAGCGCGAGAGCGCGGCCCGCGGCCGGGGCCTGCGGGGGCGGTTCGTGCAGGTCGTCGAGGGACGCCAGCAGGTCGACGCTCATGAAGTCGGCGAGGTCCGGGACCGCGATGTCCGCCAGCTCCTGCGCGGTCCGCGTCACATCGAGGGTGCTGCCGATGCGCCGGCCGGCCTCGGCGATCAGCTGGAGGCGCTTGCGGGCCCAGTGCTGCTCCGTCATGTCGTGCCCGGTGGAGGCCACGCCGAGGACGCGGCCGTCGTCGTCCTCCAGCCGGTAGAGGTGGACCGACCAGGCGTGCTCGCGTGTCTCGCCGGGGGCGCGCGCGTGGTTCTCGACGCACTGCGGCTCGCCGGTCTCCAGGGCCAGCCGCATCATCCGCTCCACCTCCCCGATGACGGGGTCGTCCACCGCCTCCGCCATCCGCAGCCCGCGCAGGTCGTCGTCGCTCAGGCCCAGGGCACCCACTGCGGCCCGGTTGGACCGGCGGAAGCGCAGGTCCGTGTCGTGCACCGAGGTCGAGCAGCTCGGGGAGTCGAGGAAACCGTGCAGCGCGAGCGCGTCGTCACCGGGGCGGGGCCGCGTCCCCGTCAGGGCGGAGACCAGGAACCAGTCGCGGGTCCCGCAGTACGACGTGCGGTGATGCGCCAGAACCTTGGCCTCCAGACGGCGGCCGTCCCGGTGCCGGAGGACGAGCGTGCCGTGCCACCTCGGCAGCTCCGAGAAGGACGGCAGGTCGCCCGCCGGGGGCTCCTCGGCGAGCAGCGCGGTGGCCGGCCGGCCCAGGATCTGTGTCGGCGTGTATCCGAGCAGGCGTTCGGCGCCGGCGCTCCAGCCGGTCACCGTGCCGTGTTCGTCGACGGTGGCCCGCGCGGTCAGCGCCTCACCGACCGCGTCCGGTCCCGGGGCCGTTCCCGGTTCGTCGACGACACGCCGCTCCATGGCCGCTCATCTCACTCTCGCCCGAGCTCTCCACCCACCGAGGCTCTCATCGCTACCTTTGATATGTCCCACTACAACCTTTTCACTCTATTTCGCGAACGTCACATGAGTACCGGCGCCGCCGACCTGGAGATGACCTCGTCGGTGAGCCACCGTGCTACATCGGCGGGGTAGGGCGCCGACAGGCCCAGGACGATGTGGGGGAAGCCGGCACCGAGGGCTTCGGCGATCGCGGCGCGGGTGGTACCGGGGGCGTCGTAGGAGACGGGAAGGTGGATCGAGCGGGTGATCGAGGCGGGGTCACGGCCGATCTCGGCGCAGTAGCGGTCCAGGAGGGCACTGCGGCGGACGACGTCGTCGATGTCACCGCCCGGGATGTTCCACAGGTCGGCATGCTCGGCGACGACCCGGAGCGTCGCGGACGCGCTACCGCCGATGAGGATCGGCGGGTGGGGGCGCTGGACCGGCTTGGGGTTGCCGAAGGCTCCGGTGAGGTGGTGGTGGACGCCGTGGAAGTCGAACGGCTTCTCCTCGGTCCACAGCCGCCGGATCACCGTGCACGCCTCGGCCAGGTTTTCCACAGCCTGTGCGGTGTCGTGGAAGGGCAGGCCGTGCGCCGCGTACTCGCGGTGGGCCTCGGGAGGGTGGGGGCGGGAGCCGACTCCGATGCCGAGGTCGAGCCGGCCGCCGGAGACGACGTCGACGGTCGTGGCGATCTTGGCCAGCATCGCGGGCGGCCGGAACCGGTTGCTGGTGACCATGACACCGAGCCGTAGCCGCCGGGTCTGCGCGGCCAGGGCCGAGAGCAGCGTCCAGCCTTCGAGGACCGGTCCGTCCGGGTCGCCGCCGATCGGCATGAGGTGGTCGAACAGCCACGCGTGCTCGATCTCCGGTATCGCGTCCGCCTCGCGCCAGACCCGTAAGACGTCCTGGTAGGCGACCTGCATGGGGGCGGTCATGATCCCGAAACGGGGTCGGGGTGCGGGTGATGACATGAAGTGACAAGTCCTTTCTGCGGTCAGCGGCGGCGCAGTGACGGGTCGAGGAGCGCGGGCGGGGTGTCGTGCTTCTCGTGCGGGGCCAGGTCGGTACCGGGGGCGACGACGGTGTCGATCGCGTCGAGCACGTCGGCCGGGAGGACCGTGTCGGCGGCGGCGAGTTGCGCGTGGAGGTGGTCCAGGGTGCGGGGGCCGATGAGCGCGCCGGTCACGGCGGGGTGGGCGGTCACGAAGCCGAGCGCGAGCTGGATCAGGGTGAGGCCGGCCTCGTCGGCGATCACGGCGAGCCGCTCGACGGCGTCGAGCCTGGCCCGGTTGAAGGGGAGGGCGGTGTCGAAGCGCTCCGGCATGAACGTCGAGCGGCTGGTGGTGACGGACCGGCCCTCGCGGACCGCGCCCGACAGCCAGCCCGAGGCCAGCGGGCTCCACACCAGGACGCCGAGCCCGTACTCCTCGGTCACGGGCAGGACGTGGGCCTCGATGCCCCGCTGCAGGACGGAGTAGCTGGGCTGCTCGGTGACGTAGCGGCTCAGGTGGTGCTCGCGGGCCGCCCACTGGGCCTGCACGATGCGGTGGGCGGGGAAGGTCGAGGAGCCGAAGTAGCGGATCTTTCCCGCGCGTTGCAGGTCTGTGAGGGCCGACAGGGTCTCCTCGTCACCGGTGGCCGGGTCCCATCGGTGGAGCTGATAGAGGTCCACGTGGTCGACGCCGAGCCGGCGCAGGCTGTTGTCCAGCTCGGTGACCAGCCAGCGGCGCGAACCGCCCCGGTGGTTGCGCTCCTCGCCCATCTGCATGCCCGCCTTCGTGGCCAGCACGATGTCGTCGCGGCGACCGGCGATGGCCTTGCCGACCATCTCCTCCGACTCGCCGTCGCCGTACTTGTCGGCGGTGTCGACGAGGTTGATCCCGGCTTCCAGAGCGGCGTCGACGAGGGCGGTGGCCTCGTCCTGGGTGGTGCGCCCGATCCGGCCGAAGTTCATCGCGCCGAGCGCGAGCGAGCTGACCTGCACACCGGTGCGGCCCAAGGTGCGGTACTGCATGACCGTGTCTCCTCCGAACGTCAGCACATCAACACATCTGCACATCAACACATCAACTGCTCACCCATAAACGGAACGACGTACCGTTTAATCTGTACCGAAGATACGGAACAGCGTCCCGTTTAACAAGGCCGGTAGATTTGGCACGCTCGGCGGCGGAGGGAGCGAGGCGATGGACGACAGCGCACAGGCGGTCAGGCCCAAGAGGGCGGATGCCCGGCGCAATCAGGAGACGCTGCTCGACGCGGCCGCCGCCGTGTTCGTCGAGTCGGGCGTGGAGGCTCCGGTGCGCGACATCGCGGCCAGGGCGGGCATCGGTACGGCGACGATCTACCGCCACTTCCCGACGCGCGCGGACCTCATCGTCGCCGTCTACCGGCACCAGGTGGAGGCGTGCGCCGAGGCCGGCCCCGCCCTGCTGGCGGCAGGCCCGACTCCGTACGCCGCCCTGGGGCGCTGGATCGACGTCTTCGTGGACTTCCTGGTCACCAAGCACGGCCTCGCCGCCGTGCTCCAGGCCGACAACACCGGCTTCGAGGCCCTGCACGCCTATTTCCTCGACCGGCTCGTCCCCGTCTGCGCCCGGCTGCTCGACGCCGCCGCGGACTCCGGCGAGATCCGGTCCGACCTGACGGCCCTCGAACTCATGCGCGGCGTCGGCAACCTGTGCATCGGCGCGGAGAGCAATCCCCACTACGACGCCCGCCGACTGGTCGGCGTCCTCGTCGCGGGCCTGCGCCGACCCCGCTGACGCCGGACCGAGCCGACGTCCGACACGGACGGTCGTAAGTACCCAAACAATCTGTCGCTCTACACGTGTCATTCCCTTGCCAGGCAGGCGAGTTGGGGCAAACATGGGGCAGCTCGTTTGAGCCAAAACCACATCTTGCTCTTCCGCCCGACAGGTGAGGCATGTCTACAAGTGCGTCCAGAATGCGGCACGCGGCCGGCGACGGCTACGCGTCCACCGGCTCCCTCAAACAGAACGCGCTCGGCGTCCTGGGGATCCTCTTCTTCGTGCTCTCCGCGCAGGCGCCGCTGACCGGTGTCGCCGGAGCGGCGCCGGTGGCGATAGCCATCGGCAACGGCCCGGGAGTCCCCGCGATGTACGTCGTGGCCGGGGTGGTCGTCCTGCTCTTCTCCGTCGGCTACGTCGCGATGGGCCGCCATGTGGTCGACGCGGGCGCCTTCTACTCGTACGTCGGCAAGGGCCTCGGCGGTACGGCCGCCGCGGGCAGCGCGGGGGTGGCGCTGCTCGCGTACCACGCCATCCAGGCGGCGGTGTACGGCCTGTTCGGCGCCGTGATGAACGGGCTGGCGCTGCAGTACCTGGAGACGGACGTGCCCTGGTGGCTGTTCGCGCTCGGCACGATGGTGATCGTGCAGGGGCTCGGCGCGATGGGCGTCGACATGGGCGCCAAGGTGCTCGCGGTGTTCGTGCTGGCCGAGATCAGCCTGCTGCTGGTCTTCGGCGTGGTGATGCTCCTCAAGGGCGGCGGCCCCGAAGGACTGGCCCCCGGCTCCTCCTTCTCCCTGTCGGCGGCGCTGGACGGCGCGCCCGGGGTGGCGCTGATGTTCGCGGTGGCGTCGATGCTCGGCTTCGAGGCGACCGCGATCTACGGCGAGGAGGCGCGCGAGCCGCACAAGACGGTTCCCCGGGCCACCTATCTGGCGGTCGTCCTCGTCACCGCGTTCTTCGCCTTCACGTCCTGGATGCTGATCTCGGCGCACGGCCCGTCCGCCGGCGCGGCCGCCGCCGGCAAGGCCCTGGAGGCCGGGGACGGTGCCGCGTTCGTCGCCGCGCCCGTCTCCGCGGAGCTGGGCGCTTGGGCGGGGGACGCGCTGCCGGTCCTGCTGGCCACCTCGCTCTTCGCCAGCATCCTGGCCTTCCACAACTCGGCCAACCGCTATCTGTTCTCCCTGGGCCGGGAGGGCCTGCTGCCGCGCGGGCTGAGCGCGCTCAACGGCCGCCAGTCGCCGTGGCTCGCGGGTGTCGTGCAGACCGGGGTCGCCGCGCTGCTGGTCCTCCCCTTCGCCCTGGCGGGCAAGGACCCCGTCCTCACCCTCTTCTCCTGGCTCAGCGGCCTCGCCGTACTGGCGATCATGCTGCTGTACCTGCTGACGTCTGTCTCGGTCATCGTGTACTTCCGCCAGGAGCGGTCCGGCGACACCCGGCTCTGGAACACCCTGATCGCCCCCGCCCTGGGCGCCTGCGGTATCGCCGGTGCCATCTGGCTGATCATCTCCAACTTCACCACCCTCATCGGCGGCGACACCGCCACGGCCCTCTGGCTCGCCCTGGCCGTGCCGGGCGCGCTGCTGGCGGGCATGACGATGCCCCTGCTGGCCGCCCGTTCGCCGGGCAGGCGGTAGGGATCGGAGGGGCCGAGTGCGGTACGGGTGCGTGGGGGCTGCTCGCGCAGTTCCCCGCGCCCCTCAAAGGCCCCGGGCGCGGCCCATACCGGCAAGGGG
>NZ_JBHVDX010000260.1:0-12865 GCF_042802555.1 Streptomyces sp. NPDC057474
GGGGCGAACGCCTTCAACGCCAGGTGCAGCATGACGATGGAGTCCTTGCCGCCGGAGAAGAGGATCACCGGCCGCTCGAACTCGCCCGCCACCTCCCGGAAGATGTGGACCGCTTCGGACTCCAGCGCGTCCAGATGGGACAGGGTGTGGGCGGTCATACGAGGCCCCGATCCGCCAGCAGCGCGAACACGGACGCGGCCGATTCGTCGGGCGTCTGGTCCTGTGTCGGGAGCACGAGCGCGGGGTCGGCCGGCGGCTCGTACGGGTCGTCGACACCGGTCAGGCCCTTGAGCCGGCCGGCGGCCTGACGGGCGTACAGGCCCTTCACGTCGCGCTGGCTGCACACCTCGACGGGGGTGGCGACATGCACCTCGAAGTACGGGGTGCCGCTCACGTCGTGGCGCTTGCGGACGGCCTCGCGGCTGTCGGCGTACGGCGCGATGACGGGGACGATGGAGAGCACGCCGTTGCGGGCGAGGACCTCGGCGACCAGGCCGATGCGCTGCACGTTGGTGTTGCGGTCCTCGCGGGAGAAGCCGAGGCCGGCGGAGAGGAAGCGGCGGATCTCGTCACCGTCGAGCACCTCCACACGGTGCCCCTCGGACCGCAGCCGGCCGGCGAGGACACGGGCGATCGTGGTCTTGCCCGCGCTCGGCAGTCCGGTGAGCCAGACCGTCGCTCCCTGGGCCTTGGGCGCCCTGGACGAGGTGGTCATGCGTGGGTTCCTTTCGCGGCGCCGGCGACGCCGTGCCGTTGTTCGTGGAGGGAGTGGAGGGAGGTGAAGAGGGACTCCCAGCGGTGATGGACGGAGTCCGGGCCGTACGAGGCGGCCGTGAGGACCGCGGCCACACCCATGTCGGCGCGCAGCACCTCGTCGGCCATCAGCCTGGCCATGGCGTCGGCGAGCGCGTCGGGGTCCTCGGGTGCGACGAGCAGCCCGTCCACGCCGTGCGTCAGCACGTCGGCGGGCCCGGTCGGGCAGTCGAAGCTCACCACGGGAAGGGCGTGACTCATCGCCTCGATCATCACCATCGGCAGTCCCTCGAAGCGTGAACTGAGCACGTAGAAGGAAGCCTTGGCGAGTTCGTCGTCCAAGCGGTCGGTGTGTCCCATGAGGAACACGTGATTGTAGAGATGGTGTTCTTCGATCAGGTGGCGAAGTTCCGACTTCTTCTCGCCGCTGCCGTAAATTCTCAGCTGCCAGTCGGGGTACGTCTCGACGAGCTTCGCCCAGGCCGGGATCAGCATGTCGAAGCCCTTCTGCGGGAAGAGCCGGCCGGCCGCCACCGCGATCCTCGACGCGGGGTCGGCGGGGACCTGGTCGAGGGAGTGCACGGCGTTGGGGATACGGATGACCCGGGTCCCGGGGAGGAGTTCGGCGTACTCGTCGCGGTCGCGCTCGGTGAGCACGGCCACGGTGGCGAAGTGCGGGTACGTCTCCCGGATGCGCTGCTGCACGTCCCGCTTGTGGGTGCCGAGGTTCATGTGCTCCTGGGCGATCCGGACCACACCGGCGGTGGCGTGCTCGGCGGCCAGGAAGTTCAGCGCGGGCCGGGTGGTGACCAGGATGCCGTCGGTCAACGATCGCAGGTACGCGATGAGTTGCTCCTCGACGTACCGGTTGAAGTAGCGGTAGCCGAACTCGCCCTTCGGGATGTGCCGGGCGGGCGCCTCCAGCAGCTCGCCGCGCTTGCGGTCGCGCCAGCGGGCGACGAGGCCGGACGGCGGGGTGTAGGCGCCCTCGCGCAGGTCGACGACCGTGGAGACCTTCACCCGGGGGTCGAGCGGGAACTGGATGTCGTCGCGGCGGCGCAGCGCGCTGACGATCTCCACGGTCCAGCCCGCCGCCACGAGGGAGTTGGCCTGGTTCATCACCGTGCGGATGGTGCCGCCCCGGCCGTAGGCGTGCAGCAGCAGATACCGGATGTGGGGGCGCTGGGGGAGCGGGCGGCGGTCGGTCATGCGGAGCCTCCCGGGCGGCACTCCAGAGACAGGTTGTCCTTGATCGTGTAGTAGGGGCGCACCCGGAGGTCCCCGGTGCGCTGCTCCGGATACACGAAGATCTTCTTCTTGCCCCGCACGTCGTCGAGGTGCTTTCCGGCGCGCAGTTCGGCCTTGCCGTCGGTGAGGTGGATGTCCCACTCCTCGACGGCCGCGTGGTCGGCGGCGGCGAGGTCGTCGACGGGCAGCTCGCTCTCGAAGCGGTCGCCCTTGACGTCGGCGGCGTAGCGCAGCCTGAGGTCGGCGTGGGAGCGGTGGGTGAGGACCAGCTGCCAGGCGCCTTCCGCCGGGACCCCGTGGATGCGTCCGACGAGTCTGATGCGGCCGTCGCGCGGCCAGACCTCGGCTATCTCGGCGTGCGGCTTCACTCGCTGTAGCCCCACGCCTGACACATCGGCCTCAGGAACTCCGGGATGTCGTCCTCGGTGGGGAGCGCGCGCCCCGACTGCACCTGACCGGTCTTGATCTTGTCGCGCCAGTCGCCGAGGCCCTTCACCACCTGGGCGTCGTCCTTCTTGCCGTAGTCGAGCATGGCCGGCTCGAAGGCGATGTCGAGGAAGTCGCAGAGCCGCCGCATCTCCTTCTCGGGGTCGGCGGTGATGTCCTCGTAGCGCACGGTGTGACCCGGGAGCCCCTTGCGGGCCTTGTCGACGGCCTTCATGTAGCGCAGCGCGTCGGCGGCGGCCTCGTCGTAGGTGCGCTTGTCCGGGTCGCCCTCGTGCCACGACTGGGCGATGGAGACCGGGTGACGCAGCAGGAAGACGAAGCGGGCGTCGGGCCAGCAGTCCCGGATGCGCTCGTACACGAAGGCGTTGCTCGGGGTCTTCTCGACGACGAAGTCCTTGCCCGACCTGACCAGTTCCCGGTGCATGACCCGGTCCCACAGCAGATGCTCCAGGTCACCGCGCTCCAGGTCGAGGGCGCTCATCGCCTTCTGCGACAACTTGCTGCCGTAGCCGACCTCCAGGCGGCGTATGTGCAGCTCGTGCGGGGAGTGCAGTCGGGGGTGCGCGTTCATGAGCATCCGCAGCAGGGTGGAGCCGGAGCGCACGGGAGACATGATGAAGACCGGCTGCTTCAGCAACCGGTCCGTGGCCAGATCCTCGGGAGCCGGACATCGGTACACCGCCGTGGGCTTCTTCGCGGCCGGCTTCGGCACCGTGGCCTTGGGTGCGGCGGGCGCGACCGGGCCGGCCCTGCGCACTTGGAGGCCGGTGGTGGCGGTGAGTGCACGGTTCAGGTTGCGCATGAGACTCATGCGTCAGGATGGTAAGTAAGGATTCTGAGAAGATTGAAGTAGAACCCTGAGCGTTCCCTTAGTGAACAAAATTGTTATAGATCTTTAAGATTGCTTGAAGTTTCCTGCAAGTCCACTCCCGCGAACGCCGCCCCCGCGTCCCGCAGTCGCGCGTGCAGTGCCCAAAACACGGCCGCCGAGCGCACGCCCGGCCAGTCCGCCGGCAGCAGCGCGGCGGGCAGCCCGGGGTCGGCGTACGGCAGATGGCGCCAGGAGTCCAGGGCCAGCAGGTAGTCGCGGTACGCCTCCTCCGGCGGGGTGCCGTCGCGGTGCTCCCAGCCGTGCAGCACGGGCGCGTGCCGGTCGAGGAACGCCTCGTGCTGCTTGGCGATCCCGGCCAGGTCCCACCACCGCGCCACCGCCTCGGCGGTCGCCGCGAACCCCAGGTGCTCGCCCCGGAACAGGTCCACGTACGAGTCGAGCCGCAGCCGGGTCAGGGTGTGCCGGGTCTCCTCGTACAGCCGGGCCGGCGCGATCCACACGCCCGGCGCGGCCGTGCCGAAGCCGAGTCCGGCCAGCCGGGAGCGCAGCACATGCCGCTTCTGCCGCTCCGACTCCGGCACCGAGAACACGGCCAGCACCCAGCCCTCGTCCTGCTCGGGCGCCGTCGCGTAGATCCGCCGGTCGCCGTCCTCGAGCAGTTGCCGCGCGTCCTCCGACAGCCCGTACCCGGCCGCCCCCGCCGCCGTACGGGCCGGCAGCAGCAGCCCGCGCCGTTTCAGCCGGGACACCGAGGAGCGGACGGAGGGCGCGTCGACCCCGACCGCGGCGAGCAGCCGGATCAGCTCGGAGACGGGCACGGGGCCCGGCACCGAACGGCCGTACGCGCCGTAGAAGGTGACGATGAGCGAACGTGGTGCGTGCTGTTCGGACACGTTGATCATTTTAGGTCTTCGGCGTCATTGCTGGTCACTCAGGGTGCGCAGCCGGAAGCGCTGGAGTTTGCCGGTCGCCGTGCGCGGCAGCGCGTCCAGGAAGACGATCTCGCGCGGACACTTGTACGGCGCCAGCTCCGACTTGAGGAACGCGCGCAGCGTCTCGCCGTCCCGGCCGACGCCCGCCCCGACGACCACATAGGCGACGACGACCTGGCCGCGCGCCTCGTCCGGCCGCCCCACCACCGCCGTCTCCACCACGTCCGGATGGCGCATCAGGGCCTCCTCGACCTCGGGGCCCGCGATGTTGTAACCGGCCGAGATGATCATGTCGTCGGCGCGGGCGACATAGCGGAAGTACCCGTCCGGCTCGCGGACGTACGTGTCACCCGTGACGTTCCAGCCGCCCCGTACGTACTCCCGCTGCCGCTCGTCCGCCAGATAGCGGCACCCCACCGGACCGCGCACGGCGAGCAGCCCCTGCTCCCCGTCGGGCACCGGCTTTCCGTCCGTGTCCTGCACGCGCGCCCGCCACCCCGGTACGGGCACCCCCGTCGTCCCCGGCCGTATGCCGTCGTCGGCCGCGGAGATGAAGATGTGCAGCAGTTCGGTCGCGCCGATGCCGTTGATGATCCGCAGCCCGGTCCGCTCGTGCCAGGCCCGCCAGGTGGCCGCCGGCAGATTCTCGCCCGCCGACACGCACCGCCGCAGCGACGAGATGTCGTGACCGTCCGACGCGCCCAGTTCCCCCAGCATCGCGCGGTAGGCCGTCGGGGCGGTGAACAGCACCGACACGCCGTGCTCGGCGACCGCCGGCAGCAGCTGCTTCGGGCCCGCCTGTTCGAGCAGCAGGGCGCTGGCGCCGGCCCGCATCGGGAAGACGACGAGACCGCCGAGGCCGAAGGTGAAACCGAGCGGGGGAGAGCCGGCGAACACGTCGTCCGCCCGGGGCCGCAGCACATGCTTCGAGAAGGTGTCCGCGATCGCCAGGACGTCCCGGTGGAAGTGCAGACACCCCTTGGGCCGCCCGGTCGTACCCGAGGTGAACGCGATCAGTGCCACGTCGTCGGCCGCCGTGTCCACCGCCTCGTACGGTCCCCGCGCCCCGTTCGCCGTCGGCAGGCCGAGCATGAGCAGATCGTCGGGGCCGTCCCCGCCGAAGGTGGTGATCCTCAGCCCCGGGACGTCCGCCTTCGCGAGGTCGTCCACATGCCGGGTGTCGCACAGCGCGTGCGACACCCGCGCCAGCCCACAGATCGTCGCCAGCTCCTGCGCCCGCTGCTGCGCGAGCACCGTCACCGCGACCGCCCCCGCCTTGAGCACCGCCAGCCAGCACGCGGCCAGCCAGGGCGTGGTGGGCCCGCGCAGCAGGACCCGGTTGCCGGGGACCACGCCGAGGGTGGACGTGAGGGTGTGGGCGATCCTGTCGACGCGCGCGCGGAGTTCGCCGTACGTCCAGGTGTCCCCGCCGGGCGTGCGGAAGACGGGCCGGCCGGGATCACCGCCGTCGAGCAGCTCGGCGGCGGCGTTGAGACGGTCCGGGTAGCGCAGCCCGGGCAGGTCGAAGGACAGCTCGGGCCACTGGTCCGGGGGCGGCAGATGGTCGCGGGCGAAGGTGTCGACGTGGGCGGTGACCCTGGAATTCATGACGTTCGCCCCCTGCTGTGGACCCTGCCGAAGTGGGCTCGCATGTGGCGGTGGGCTCGCACCAGCGAGCGTATCGCCTTGGTGACGGCAGTCAACAGTTCGCGATAACCTCGGCAGTGGCCCCAAGGGGGAGAAGGGATCGGCGATGACCGCATTCTCGCTCGAACCGGCACAACTCGCCTGGCGTGCCGAACTGCGCGCGCTGGCCGCCGAACGCCTGCGCCCCCTGGCCGACAAGGGCGAGCCCGGCCACGTCAACCGCCCCCTCGTCGCCGAGCTGGGCCGACTGGGGCTGCTCTCCCGGCTGTTCACCTCGGGCGCCCTCGACCTCTGTCTGATGCGCGAGTCACTGGCGTACGTCTGCACGGAGGCCGAGACGGCACTGGCCCTCCAAGGTCTGGGCGCCCACCCGGTCCACGCCCACGGCACCGAGGCCCAGCGCGCCCGCTGGCTCCCCCGGGTGAGTGACGGTGACGCGGTCGCGGCCTTCGCGCTCAGCGAGCCCGGTGCGGGCTCGGACGCGGCGGCCCTGTCTCTGCGGGCGGAACCCGACGGCCCCGGCCGCTGGCGGCTCACCGGCGAGAAGTGCTGGATCTCCAACGCCCCCGAGGCCGACTTCTACACCGTTTTCGCCCGCACCACCCCCGACGCGGGCGCCCGTGGCGTGACCGCCTTCCTGGTCCCGGCCGACCGCCCCGGCCTCACCGGCGCCCCGCTCGACATGCTCTCCCCGCACCCCATCGGCGCTCTCGCCTTCGACGCCGTCCCCGTCACGGCCGGCGACGTCCTCGGCGCACCCGACCGAGGCTTCCGCGTCGCCATGGCCACCCTCAACCTCTTCCGGCCGAGCGTCGGCGCCTTCGCGGTCGGCATGGCCGAGGCCGCGCTGGACGCGACGCTCGCGCACACCGCCCGACGGGACGCGTTCGGCGGCAAGTTGCGGGACCTGCAGACGGTCGCCCATCAGGTCGCCGAGATGGCGCTGCGCACGGAGGCGGCCCGGCTCATGGTCTACGCGGCGGCGACGGCGTACGACTCCGGAGACCCGGACGTACCCCGGCGGGCCGCGATGGCGAAGCTGCTGGCCACGGAGACGGCGCAGTACGTCGTCGACGCGGCCGTACAACTGCACGGGGCCCGGGCCCTGCGGCGGGGCCATCTGCTCGAACACCTTTACCGGGAGGTGCGGGCGCCGCGCATCTACGAGGGGGCGAGCGAGGTGCAACGGGCCGTCATCGCGAAGGAGTTGTACGCGAAGGAGGCGTCCGCGCGGGAGGCGGAGGCGCGGGACTCCGCAGGAGAGGGGCGGTCGGTATGAGCACCGAGCGGGTGAACCCGGCCGGGTTGTCGCCGCCCACCGGCTTCTCGCACGCCGTGGTCTCTACCGGGACCCGGGTCGTGTTCCTGGCGGGCCAGACCGCGCTCGACGCGGATGGCAAGGTCGTGGGGGAGACGCTGGAGGAGCAGTTCGAGCGGGCGCTCGGCAATCTGCTGACCGCGCTGGAGGCCGCCGGAGGTACACCGGCCGACCTCGCCCGAGTCACTGTCTATGCCACGGATGTCGCCGACTATCGCGTCCGCGCTCCCCAACTCGGCCGTGTCTGGCGGAGGCTGGCGGGCCGGGACTATCCCGCGATGGCGGTCGTCGGCGTCGTGCGGCTCTGGGACGAGCAGGCCCTGGTGGAACTCGACGGCTTCGCGGTCCTGCCGTAGCCGTACGGGAGGGGCGTCTCAGGCGGCGGTCGCCAGCGCGCCGAAGCCCGGGCGGTGCGGGGCGATCACGCTGCCGTCGGGCAGCAGTTCACCGGTGTCGTCGAAGACGATCGCCCCGTTGCACAGCAGGTTCCAGCCCTGCTCGGGGTGGAAGGCGACGATGTGCGCGGCGTCGCGGTCCGTGCTGTCGATCGGGGGGCACAGGGGCTGGTGAGCACACATGGCGCACCTCCACGTCTTTGTGAGTGCCGGCGGCGAGTCACCGCCTCGCACTACAGACCATGCCCGCGCCCGGAACTCATCGCCACACAGTTTCGTGAGACGTGACAGCACCCGGACGTGCTGTGACAGGACGCGGACATAACCCCGGACGCGCGGGTCGCACCCGGTAGTGAAAACGCGGAACCGACGCGCCGACGGAGGGGTGATGGTCACCGGCGCGCCCCGGCCGGTCCGGTACCTCTGGAGCCCCCGTCCAAGGAGATGTCCCCATGCCCTTGCCCCAGGCCTTCTCGCAGTTCCCGTTCCCCCGGGTGCGCGGCGCCGCCGCCGCCGGTGCCGCGCTGCTGCTGTTCTCCGCCGCCCCGTCCGCCGGTGCCACGATCGAACCGTTCGAGACGGTGACCGTCGACCCCACCGGGTACGTCGCCTCGGACGGCACCCTCACCCTGTCCGGCACCTACCGCTGTCTCGGCGGCAACGGCCCCGTCTTCGTCTCGTCCTCGCTCCAGCAGGGCCGCAACGGGGTCCGCAAGGGGGTCGGCGGGACGTCGGCGGTCTGCGACGGCGCCGACCACACCTGGACCAACACGGACAAGGCCGAGCCGGGCCGTTACCTGCCGGGCCCGGCCAGGGCTGAGGCCACCATCACGGAGTTGTCGGGCAGGGATCTGCCGCTGCCCGGGTTCCACGCGGTGCGGCAGCAGGACATCACCCTCGTCGAGGGCTGAGCCGCCGGCCGGGTGCGGCCCAGGTCACGGCGACGCGAAGGCGGCCCCGGTGGTGGGTGGTTCACCGGAGCCGCCTTCCCCTTGCCAGGGCCTGCTACTTGAGCAGGTGCACGCGCTGCGTCGTCAGGTCGTAGCGGGCGCCGACGACGGCCACCTCGTCCGCCTTCAGCTTGGCGGCGATGTCGGGGTCGGCCACGAGCTTGGAGCGGACGAGCCGGACGTTCGCGTCGATGGTCGCCGCGATCCGGGCGTCGCCGGTCACACTGTGGTCGATGGCCGGAGCGATCTCGTCGGCGATGAACTGGATGTGGCTCGGCAGTTTCTCACCGGTCTGGTCCGCCGAGACGGCGGCCTTCACGGCGCCGCAGGACTGGTGACCGAGCACCACGACCAGCGGGATGTCCAGTTCGAGGACACCGTACTTGACGCTGCCGAACACCGACTCGTCCAGCACCTCGCCCGCGCTGCGCACGGTCATCAGGTCGCCAAGGCCCTGGTCGAAGACCAGCTCCGGGGGGACACGGGAGTCGATGCAGCCGAGGATGAGGGCGAAGGGTTCCTGACCGGTCGTCAGGGCCTTGCGCACGGCGGCGCCCTCGTGGGGGTGCTGCTGGTGGAGGGTCCGCCAGCGGCGGTTGCCCTTCGACAGCTCCTTCAGCGCCTCGTCCGCCGTGCTCGGCCGCGTGCGGGTGGCGGCGGAGGGCGTGGGCGTGGGCGTGGGGGTGGGGGTGGAGCGGGAGACGGTCTCGGCGTCGGCCGGGAAGGCGCCGACGGCGATGCCGCCGCCGAGGACGGCGGTGCCGGCCAGCGCGGCGCGCAGGAGTGAGCGTCGGCCGCGGGGCTTCGCGTGGGATATCGGGGCGTCGGCGCCGGTGGCGGTCGCCTCGGCGTCCTCGCCTCTGTGGGGTGCTGCGTCAGGGTTCACGGGCAGGAACGTACGTCCGACCTAAACGCTCAAACGTTCAAGATGCGAAATCATGGACGAGCGTTGATCAATCATGGCCGACCCTTGAATCGTTCTTGGCCACTTCGGGGAAGGTTTTTGGACAGCTGGTCTCTTGGCGTTCGCTTTATGCGCTGGGAGCGCTTCCTGCGCCCGTGTCCAGCCACGTTGTCAGCGCCCACCACCAGTGCAGGGTCGTCAGCGTCCCGGACGGACCGTCGAGCGAGCCGTCGGTGAGCGAGGTGCCGGTGATGCGGTGCAGCCGGCCGAGGCGGTAGCGGACGGTGTTGGGGTGGGTGAACAACGCCGTCGCGGTGCGGTCGAGACGGCGGCCGCTGTCGAGGAACGCCAGTGCGGTGAGCGCGAGTTGGCGGTGGAAGTCGTCCGCCGGATCGAGCCCGCCGAGGAAGCGGCCGCTCAGCGCCGCGCCCAGCACGGCGTGGTCCGCCATCGCGATCTCCCCGGCCAGATCGGTCAGTTCACGCACACCGCGCAACCCCCGTCGGCCTCCGATCTCCAACCCCCTTACGCACAGCCGGTACAGCGGGCGGAGCCGCTCCGGCGCGGCGACCGGTGACGCGACGACGAGCGCCACGCCGTCCCCGCCCAGCTCCGCCAGCTCCTCGCTCCCCGGCAGCCGCGGACACAGGCCCACCGGACGGTCGTCGACGACCCCGAAGACCCCGGGCAGCGCGGAGAGCCGGGCGGTGAGCGCGCGGGCGGGCGCGGCATCGCCGGGGTCCGCCACAAGACAGTGGTACCGGCCGTCCGCCCGTACGCCCTCCCGCGCCAGTTCCTCGCGGGACGGTACGGGCGTGTCGTCACCCTCGGTCAGCAGCCGCCGCAGCAGCCTCGCCCGGGCCTCGCCCGCTGTGCGCGGGGTCCCCGACTCGGCGGCGCGGTATCCGTTGACGACATGCCGCTCCACGGCATCGCCGTACTCCTTCAGCCGCAGGACGACGGTGAGCAGCGCGGCGTCGGACACGCCGGCCGAGCGGCTGCGTTCGACGGTGATCTCGACGACCCGGGTGAGGGCGGCCTGGACGCCGCGCAGCACGGCCGTCATCGGGATGCCCTGGGCCGCGCGGTCGGCGCCGAGCAGCAGCGCGGCCGCGAAGTCGTGTTCCTCGACCCGGCCGAGCGTGGTGAGCCACGCCTCGGCGGCCCCGATCAGGGCGTTGACGTGGGAGAGGGTCTCCGCCTCGCCGAGCCGGGCCAGTTCGGGGGAACGGCCGCGTGCCGCGCGGACCAGTTCCTCGCACACGTCCGCGTCGGCGGCCATGGCCCGCAGGACCCCGGTGACCGGTTCGCGCTCGTGGACGACCGTCATGGGCGCTTCTCCCGTCCCGTACCCACCCGCTCCGTTCCGTCCCCGGCGCTGTCGCCGGGCCACAACGAAGTGGTGGATGTGTTGATCCCCAGCCACTACCCCATGGTTGTGACGACCTGGTTTCCTTGAGGGCTACCGACGGTAACAGTGCTGGTGTCACAGGAACAGCCCCCGTCCCGCGCGTACTTCCTGTCCCTCCCCCCGGAAGGTCCACGCCTGTGCCCATTTCCATGGAGAACTCCGCCTCCCCGGACGGGGTCAGCCGCCGCCGGGTCCTGACGACGACCGGTGGCGTACTCGCCGGAGCCGCACTCGCCGCGCAGGCGGTCCCGGCCTTCGCCGCCGGGACGTCGTACGACGCGGACGCGATCGTCGTCGGCCATGGCCTCGCCGGTCTTGTCGCCACAGCCGAACTCGCGGCGGCCGGCCGCAAGGTGCTGCTGCTCGACCAGGAACCGGAGGCCAGCCTCGGCGGACAGGCCTTCTGGTCCTTCGGCGGACTGTTCCTCGTCGACTCCGACGAACAGCGCCTGATGGGCATCAAGGACTCCCAGGAACTGGCCTGGCAGGACTGGCTGGGCACGGCCGGCTTCGACCGGGGCATCAGCGACCCCTCCGGCCAGGACTACTGGGCCTACAAGTGGGCCGAGGCGTACGTGGACTTCGCCTCCGGCGAGAAGCGGTCCTGGCTCGCCGGTCTCGGCGTGCAGTGGTTCCCGATCGTCGGCTGGGCCGAGCGCGGTGGCGGCCTCGCGGACGGGCACGGCAACTCGGTGCCCCGCTTCCACGTCACCTGGGGGACCGGCCCGGCCGTAGTCGAGCCCTTCGAGAAGAAGGTGCGGGCGGCGGTCTCGGCAGGGAACGTGACCTTCAAGTTCCGCCACCGCGTCGACGGCCTCGTGACGACCGACGGCGCCGTCACCGGCGTACGCGGCGCGGTCCTGGAGCCCAGCAGCGTCTCGCGCGGCAAGGCCAGCTCCCGCACCGTCGTCGGCGAGTTCGAACTGAAGGCCCCCGTGGTCGTCGTCACCTCCGGCGGTATCGGCGCCAACCACGACCTCGTACGGGCGAACTGGCCCGCCCGCCTCGGCACCGCACCCAAGACCATGATCACCGGCGTGCCCGCGCACGTGGACGGCCGCATGCTCGCCATCACCGAGAAGGCGGGCGGCCGGATCGTCAACCCCGACCGGATGTGGCACTACACCGAGGGCCTGCGGAACTACGACCCGATCTGGCCCGGCCACGGCATCCGCATCCTGCCCGGCCCGTCCTCCATGTGGTTCTCCGCCACGGGCAAGCGCTTCAACACCCCCGACATCCCGGGCTACGACACCCTCCACACCCTCGAGACGATCACCGACACCGGGTACGACTACTCCTGGTTCGTGACCACGCAGAAGATCCTCGCCAAGGAGTTCGCGCTCTCCGGCTCCGAGCAGAACCCGGACCTCACCGAGAAGAACATCTGGATGCTGCTCTCGCGCATCTGGCAGACCCCGGAGCCGATCGAGAAGTTCAAGAAGAACGGCGTGGACTTCGTCGTGGCCTCGTCCCTGTCCGAAATGGTCAGGGGCATGAACAAGCTGACGGGGGAGAACCTGATCGACCTCGCCGACCTGACACGCCAGATCGAGGCCCGGGACCGGGAGATCGCCAACCCGTACACCAAGGACGTCCAGGTCATGGGCATCCGCAACGCTCTCGCCTACCCCGGCGACACGCTCAGCCGGACGGCCTCCGCCCACAAGATCATGGACACGAGCGCCCACCCGCTGATCGCCGTACGCCTCAACATCCTCACCCGCAAGACCCTCGGGGGCCTCCAGACCGACCTCTCCGGCCGCGTCCTCGGCGCCTCCGGCAGCCCGGTCCCCGGTCTCTACGCGGCCGGCGAGGTCGCCGGTTTCGGCGGCGGCGGAGTCCACGGCTACCGCTCCCTGGAGGGCACCTTCCTCGGTGGCTGCCTCTTCTCGGGCCGTCAGTCGGGCAGGGCGGCGGCGGAGGCCACGGCCTGAACCGGAGCGGGGCCGGAGGGCGGGCACGGCACACGCGCCCGCCCACCGGCCCACCCCGGACACAAGGCCGCACGCCCACACCCAGTCAGTT
>NZ_JBHVDX010000261.1:0-12751 GCF_042802555.1 Streptomyces sp. NPDC057474
CGACCGGGTGATCGGCCTTGGGCTGGGCGAGATCTCGGTGGACGGCTGCATCACCAAGGCCCCGTCCGGCGGCGACAAGGCCGGGCGGTCGCCGGTGGACCGGGGCAAGCAGGGACTGAAGCGCTCCGTCGCGTCCGATGCCTGCGGTGTTCCGCTCGGGATCGTCTCCGACGGGGCCAACCGGCACGACTCGCCCCTGCTCGGCCCCACCCTGTATGCGGTGCAGGCACAGGTCGGTGCACTGCCGGAGACGGTGAACGTCAACCTCGACCGGGGCTACGACAGCGTCAAGTCCCGTGTGCTGATTGCCGAGTTGGGATTCACAGCCGAAATCGCCCGCAAGGGAGTGCCTGCCCCGATCCAAGCGGGCAAGCGCTGGGTGGTAGAGCGCACGCACTCGTGGATGAACGACTACGGCAAGCTCCGACGGTGTACCGAGAGGAGCGGCGCGGTCGTGGACTTCTACCTCCACCTCGCCGCCACTCTCGTCACGCTCCGCATGCTCATCCGACGGGCGACGAGCCGCTACCGCTGGGACGGCCGGCCCACCACCCGACGCCTCAAGTGATCCATTTGCCGGTCGGTCTAATACTGCAGCCGCAGTTGGTGTGACGAGTGGTCGGGCTGCTCGTTGAACTGGGCATGGGTGGGGACGTCACGGTTGATGAGGTGCATCGCTGGGCGGCGGGTCTGGACGCTCTGCATGCTCGGATCGGTGGGCATTTCCGGAGGTCGGAGCCGCGTCGGCGGTCGGGAGAGTACCTGCGTGGACTGCTCGCGTCGTTGGAGCGCAAGAACGGATGGACACTGGCCGAGCAGGCCGGTGAGCTGTGCCCGGACGGCATGCAACGGCTGCTGAACCAGGCCGACTGGTCCGCCGACGCGGTCCGTGACGAGGTCCGTGGCTTCGTGCTGGAGCATCTGGGCGCCGAGGACGGTGTGCTGGCCGTGGACGAGACCGGCTTCATCAAGAAGGGCACCCGCTCGGCCGGTGTGCAGCGGCAGTACACCGGCACCTCCGGGAAGATCGACAACTGCCAGCTGGGAGTGTTCCTGGCCTACACCTCCACCAGGGGGCGGGCGTTGATCGACCGGGAGCTGTACCTCCCCACTTCCTGGATCGAGGATCCGGCCCGCCGGGCGGACGCGAGGATCGGTGACGAGGTCGCCTTCCGCACAAAGCCCGCGCTGGCCCGCGCGATGCTGGAGCGGGCGGTTGCCGCGAAGGTGCCGTTTCGCTGGGTGACCGGCGACGAGGTCTACGGCCAGGACCCGGTCCTGCGCGGCTGGCTGGCCGGGCAGCGCCTGAGCTACGTGCTGGCAGTCGCCTCCAAACATCGATGCGGGCCGCGCGGGCAGAACGCCCGCACCATCTCGGCGATCCTGCCGGAGCACGCCTGGGAGATCTGCTCGGCCGGGGAGGGTGCCCACGGCTTGCGCGAATACGCATGGGCCCTGGTCCCGCTGCCCGGTGAGCGTGACGACGGCTTCGAAGACGCCCTGCTGATCCGGCGGTCCCTCGCCGACGGCGAGCGCGCCTACTACCTGGTGCATGCACCGGCAAACACTCCGTCGGCCGAGATCGTCCGCGCTGCCGGGGCCCGCTGGGCGATCGAAGAATGCTTCCAGGCCGCCAAGAACGAGGCCGGCCTGGACCACTACCAAGTACGCCAATACCCGGCCTGGTACCGGCACATCACCCTGGCCATGGCGGCTGCCGCCCACCTGACCGCGGTCCGGACCACCACTCACGAAAAGGGGGACACAGCCGTGACCTCATCCGACTGAGCGTGAACGAAATTCGCCGCCTGCTGAGCAGATTCACCCACGCCGTCCGGCACGAAGCCGACCACATCCTGCACTGGTCACGCTGGCGCCGCCGCCATCAACAGCGAGCCCGCCTCAGCCACTACCGCCGCCGAGGCCACCGACCCCCATAACTGCGGCTGCAGTATTAGGCGATCCCATGTTCGTCCTTGTCGTACGCATAGCGTGATGTAGGTGCCCCACTCATCTCCTTGAATACCCTCGCTGGGCATCGCTCCGCACTCTGAAGGTTGCGTCGACCATTCCATAAAGCCGTCGCAGAGTGCGGCGTCGGTGGCGGGTAGCTTTCCGACGGATCTGACCTTCGATCTTCTGGAGATTAGGGTTCAGGCAATCCAGCTTTCACCGTGTCACGCGGGTCCCTCGATACCCCGTCTCTACTGCCTGAGCCCGGTCATCGATTTCCTGGCATGCTCTGGTCCCCATCACCGTTTCCGGATCGGGTAAGCCATCAGACCCAAGAACCTCCCTCTGAGTTCATCCCGACTGAGTCGGGGATACGACAAGGCGCCTCATGGCGCACTGGAACCGGTCCGCGACCTGAAGAGCGTCGGGTGCGCCGACCCGGGCTCCCCCGGCGTAGGCGCCCGCCCGGTCCCGGCAGATGATCTCGACGCCGGGGTGGGTGGTCAGCCACGCGGCCAGCGGCCCCGCGTCGCGCGTCGCGCGTCGGGAGGACATCGACCACACGGTGGGTCTCTCCGCAGGTCAAGACGGTGGAGTAGTTCTGGCCCCGGCGGGTGGCGAAGTCGTCCTACGCCCAGCACACTTGGTGTGCTGAACTGCGGGTCCGGCAGTGCCATGACCCTGCGCAGCAAGGTCATCCGCCCCGCGCGTAAGCCCAGTTGGGCGGCCAGCCGGGCGCCGGCCCGTCCGGCGAGCGCGAACCCGACGCGCTCCAGGGCGTGGTTGAGCCGCGTGGGCGGCCGTCAGTTCCGCGGCGGCCCTGCGCAGCCGGATCCGACCGGCCAGGAGCGGTTCGCCGCCATGGAGCACCACATGGACGCGGACTCGAGCGTCGTGGCCTCCGTGCCGCGAAGTACGGGGCCACGACTGTGACGGGAAGAACCTGAACTCCGAAGGCCAGCGATTTGCCAGTGAGCCAGCGAGTCGCCTGCGAGAAGCGGCCAGTCGCGCCGCAGTCGGTCGATCGACGCACCACCGCACCAGGCGGGCAGGATTGCCGCGACCACTGCGAGGTCGGGGGTGCTCCCGAGGGCACCCCACGGCCAGCCGGTGTCGGTTGATATCTCGAAACGGAACTCACGTTCCTCGCGACGGGTAAGCAGAATTACGCAATCTTATAATCATATGCTAGCGATTTTGTGAATACGGGACAGTGCGTCATTCTTGCTGGTGTGACTTTCCTGATCACTGGAGCGACAGGTTTCCTGGGCTCACGGGTACTGTTTGAACTACTCACCACCTATGCGCATGACGTGGTAACCGTGGGACGCGGTTCCTCCGCCTCACTGCGGGCAAGGGTGGTAACGGTACTGGAGGCGGTGTCGGGGCGGTCGCTGCGCGATGAGGAACGAGCTAGGCTGCGCTGCGTCAGCGGTGATGTCACTCATCCGTATCTGGGCTTGCCCCCCGCCATGTATGGGCGTCTCGCTGCTGAGTGCCGGGCGGTGTGGCACTGCGCGGGCGACATCGCTTTGGCGGGAGAGCGCCAACGGTTGTTCGCTGTGAATGCTCAGGGAACTGCCGAAATGCTGGATTTTGCCGAGCTGACGGATCCATCGTGTCGATTCGTGCACATGAGCACCATGGCCGTCGCTGGAAAAGTTCCCGCTGGGGTGATTCTTGAAGATCACCTGTGTGACACGTACGGGTTCGAAACACATTATGACGAGTCGAAGTATGCGGCGGAGAAGCTGGTTCGGGAATGGGCCGAGCGTCACGGCAGGGAAGCCGTTGTCCTGCGGCCGAGTGTGGTGGGCAATGATGGCAATGTGGGGGCAGGAGCGCCGTGCCATCCGCTCGGTGTGCTGGGGCAGCTCATTGACACGATCGCTCGCACCGGAGGACCGGGCATTCCCGTCCCCGGTGAGCGGGGCCCGGCTGCAGGGTTGCGGTTGCGGTTGCCAGTTCCCGCAGATGTGACGTTCAACGTCGTTCCCGATACATACGCGGTAAAAGCCATGCTGTGTGTCGCCCATGACAGCCGCCCCGCCGTCGGCGTGCATTGCTTCCACATCGTTCATCCGGTGGAGACGTCGGCCCAACATATTGCTTCGGCGATCGAGAGCCTTCACCCTGGTCTGTCCGTGTGCTTGGTCGACAAGGTCGTCGATCCGACCCCGGCCGAGAGTTTCGTTGCTGCCTCGCTGCCCGGCTTCTTGAGCTTTCGGCACCGACGCACTTACGACCGGACGAACACGCTCGCTCTGACGGGTGACCTGGCCGACCCGGTGCCGCTGGATCAGTCCTATCTGGTGCGTGCGCTCACGCCCGCCTGCAGCGGTGATGGCGCCAGCTCGCCGCGGGCGGAGCAATCGGTCGGCTTGTAGGTCGGTCACCGGGGCGCTCGGCGTGGCCCATGTCGGCACGCTCTTCTCCATCTCTTGTCATGTTCGCTCTACAGCCTGGAGTTGTCCGTTGACTGTGCCTGTTTCCCTGCTCTCCGACGACGCTGTTGCGGTGGTCGGTGCGGCCTGTCGCCTTCCTGGCGACATCAACAGTCTTGATGACCTCTGGGGAGTTCTGTCCACCGGTCGCGACATGGTCAGCGAGGTCCCTCCGGACCGTTTCCCGGTCGATGACTTCGTTGATGCACACAGACGCCGGCCGGGTTGGTCGTACACGGCTGCCGGCGGGTTCCTGCGGGACATCACCGGCTTCGACGCCTCCTTCTTCACCGGCATTTCTCCACGGGAAGCGTCCCAAATGGACCCGCAGCAGCGGCTGCTGCTGGAGATGGCTGTCGAGGCGCTGGATGACGCCGGGATCGACTTCGGGCGGCTGGAGGGTTCGGACACGGCTGTGTTCGTCGGCTGTTCGAGCCACGACTACGGCGAGTTGCAAGCGTGTGTACCGGAGTCGGGCAACGCCTACAGCGTCTCCGGTATGGCCGGCGCGATCGCCGCCAACCGGTTGTCGCACTACTTCGACTGGCACGGTCAGAGCGTCACTGTGGACACGGCATGTTCGTCGGCACTGACCGCGCTGCACCAGGCGTGCGAGGAAGTCCGTTCCGGTCGCGCACGGTTGGCGGTGACCGGCGGAATCAACGTGCTCATCAACCCACAGCTGTTCGCCGGGTTTTCCGCTGCGTCGATGTTGTCGCCGACAGGCCGGTGCCGTCCGTTCTCGGCCCGTGCCGACGGCTTCGTGCGGGCCGAGGGCGGCGGTCTGGTGCTGCTGAAGCGGCTTTCCGAAGCCAGGGCCGACGGGGACCGTATCCACGGGGTCATCGCGGCCACCGGCGTCAACAACGACGGTCGCACACCCGGCCTGGCCCTGCCCAGCAGCACAGCACAGCAGGCATTGCTGACCCGCCTGTACGAGGGCGCTGGTCTGGTGGCGGACGACGTGGCGTATCTGGAGGCTCACGGGACAGGCACACAGGTAGGAGATCCCCTGGAGTGCGAGGCGATCGGGCGCGCGCTCGGCGTGGGGCGCAGCAGAGGTCCGCTGCCGGTCGGCTCGGTCAAGAGCAACATCGGGCACATGGAAGCCGCCTCCGGTATGGCGGGTCTACTCAAAGCCCTGCTGGTGCTCAAGCACCGGCAGATCCCGCCGACGCTGCATGCCGAGGAACTCAATCCGAGGATCGACTTCGAGCAGCTGGGGCTGCGGCCCGTCACACGGCCTGAGCCTCTGGCGGCGGTGGGGCTGGCGCTGGCAGGCGTGAACTCCTTCGGGTTCGGCGGCGCCAACGCACACGCGGTGCTAGCCGGAGCCGACCTCGCGGGGCTGGCCGGGACGCCGGACGAGGCTCGGGCCGGGGGCCGGCTGCCGGTGGTGGTCTCCGCGCGCACCGCAGCCGCGCTGAAGGACGCCGCCGAAGCGCTGGGCCAGCACTTGCAGTTCGCTGGGGCCGGGGACTTCTATGATCTCGCCTATACCTCGACCGTGCGGCGCCGCAGGTACGAGCACCGAGCCGCTGTGGTGGCACAGAGCCCGCAAGAGGCCGCCGAGGCGCTGCTGCAGCTGGCCGACGGACAGGCGGACAGCCCCGCGGCGGAAACGGTGGGCGGCCGGCCGGGCGAGACAGCGTTCGTCTTCAGCGGCAACGGATCACAGTGGGCAGGTATGGGCACTGACCTGCTCGAGCAGGAGCCGGTCTTCGCCGCCGCGGTTCAGGCGGTCGATACGGAACTGCGGCCCCGGCTGGGTTGGTCGGTGGTCGAGGAGCTGGCTGCCGGATGCCCCCGCCTGGCCCGTACGGAGGTGGCCCAGCCGCTGCTGTTCGCCGTACAACTCGGTTTGGTGCGACTGCTGGCGGAGCACGGCGTCGAGCCGGACGCGGTGGTCGGTCACAGTGTCGGTGAGATCGCCGCAGCGTATGTCAGCGGAAGCCTGAGCCTGGCTCAGGCGTGTCAAGTGGTCACCGTCCGCAGCAAGGCCCAGGGCGTCACCGCCGGCAGCGGTCGCATGGCGGCGGTGGGCTTGAGCCGGGAGGAAGCCGTCAAGGAACTGGCCACCTGGCACGGGCGGTTGGAGGTGGCCGGTGTCAACAGCGACCGTGACGTGACCGTTGTGGGGCGCCCCGATGCGGTGGCCGAGCTGGGGCGGCAATTGGAGGCCCGGGATGTGTTCTCCCGCGAACTGGACCTTGACTACGCCTTCCACAGCAGCGCCATGGACGGCATCCGCGACGAGGTGACCGATGCACTGGCCTCGTTGCGACCGGGGCGGCACCGCACTCGGTTCGCTTCCACCGTCACCGGTGGTCCGCTGGACGGCACCCAGATGGATGCTGCGTACTGGTGGCGCAACGTCCGTATGCCGGTTCTGTTCGCCGACGCCGTGCGTGCGTTGGCCGAGGAAGGCTGTACCCGGTTCGTGGAGATCGGTCCCCACGCGGTGCTGGCCACGTATCTGCGACGCCTCCTGTCCGACGGGACAGTGGTGTCCTCGATGCGCCGAGGTCAGCACGGCCCGCTGGCGGTACGCCGAGCCGCCGCCACGCTGCTCGCCGCGGGTGCCGCCCCCAGCGCCCGATGCTTCTCTCGCCCAGGGAGGGTGACGTCGCTGCCCGGTTACAGCTGGCAGCATGAACGCCACTACAACGGCAGTCCCGACTGGTGGGCGTCCGTGTCGCAGGACAAGACGCTGGCGCATCCCCTGTTGGGGCGTCGTGCCGCGGTCGCGGAGCCGGCCTGGCATCAGACGGTGAGCGACCGGCGCCTGCCGTGGCTGGCCGATCACCAAGTGGGCGGCGCCATCATCATTCCGGCCACCGCCTACGCGGAAGCAGCTCTGGCAGCCGGCCGCTGGATGTGGGGAGCGGCGTGTGAGGTGACCGACCTCGACATCGTCCGTCCACTGTCACTTCCGCGCCCGCAAGACCCCGTTGAGGTGACCGTGCAGACCTCCCTGTCCGTGGAGGACAGCATCGTCTGCTTCGCCTCCCGCACGGGATCCGCCGAAGACTGGACGCTGCACGCCCGCGCCCGCGTACGGCGCCTGATCGCGCCCACGCCTGCCCTTGCGGACAGCGACCTCCGCCGACCGCAGGGCGCACTGACGATCGACGCGTCCGTCCACTACGCTCACATGGCCCGGGCCGGGCTGGACTATGGGCCGTCCTTCCAGGTGCTGACCGGCTTGTGGCTGGGCGAACGGGAAGCTGGAGCTGATTACCGGTTGCCCGAGGACGCGGCCAAGGCGCCCGGAGGGTACGAGGCACACCCCGTCATTCTCGACGGTGCGCTGCAGGCCGCCGCGCCGCTGCTCGCACAGGCCGCAGGCCCGCGCGCCTTCCTCCCCACCGGCTTTGAGGCAATCCGTGTCTGGCAGCACCCACAGTCGGAGGGGCGGATCCATGTGCGCCTTCGTCACCTCTCCGGCGCCGATGCCCTCATCGACGTCACTGTGACCGGCTCGGACGGCGCAGTCGCCGCGCAGCTTGCCGGATGCCGCCTTCGCGCAGTCAGCGCCACTACGTCGAGTCCCCTGCAAGAGCTGACCACCGTACTGCGGGCCGCTCCCCGCCCCGGCTCCCAGGGGCCCGCGGCCGTGCCGCTTCCCGAACCTGCCGACCTCATCGCCGCTACGGAGGCAGAGCGGGTCATGCTGGAACAGGACCAGATCGACGACTATCCCCTGTGTGCGCGACTGTCCAAGAACACTGCCAGTCACTGGGCCACAGCCGCCTTCGCCGCGCTCACCAAGGGAGCGCAGGAGTTCACCTGTTCCGACCTCGTGACCGCGCAGGTCCGCCCGCATTTCCTCGCCTACACACGGCTTATGGCGAAGATGGCCGCGCACCACGGATTGTTGGAAGAGGTGCCCGGCGATGTGACGGAAACGGGAAACGAGCGCTGGCGGTTCACCGGTATTACGGCCGATCCGTACGGACAGACACGCGCGTTCGCTGATCGCTGCCCGCAGTGGATTACCGCCATCGCCCTCTACACCCGGTTCCACACACACCTGACCGAGGTCCTGACCGGGGCTATCAATCCACGGGAGCTGCTGTACAGCGAGGCCGACCGTCGTCTCGTCGAAGCCTTCTACGGCGACACCCCCCAGATGCGGCTGTACGCCCGGTTCGCGGACTGCCTGCTCCAGCACATCAGCGCCGAGTGGCCGACGGGCCGGCCACTGCGGATCCTGGAGGTCGGCGCGGGAACCGGAAGCCTCACCGCGGCTCTGCTTCCCAGCCTCCCGCCGCACCTGGCCCGATACACCTTCAGCGACATCTCCGCGTCCTTCTTTCCCCGCGCCCAGAGCCGCTTCCGTACGTTCGACTTCGTCGACTACCGCGTACTGGACTTGAACCAGGATCCGGCTGAGCAAGGCTTCGAGCCCGGCAGCTACGACCTGGTGGTGGCGTCCAACGTGCTGCACGCCACCAGTGACCTGCGCGCGACGCTGCGCCGTGTGGCCTCGCTGCTCGACCACGGTGGGCAGCTATGGGCCATCGAAAGTCATGATGAGGAGGTGATCGCGCCCTACTTCGGGCTGCTGGAGGAATACTGGTCCTGCACCGACACGGACCTGCGTACGAGTCCCCTCCTGCCGCGCGAGGAGTGGGAGTCCGTGCTGCGTGGATGCGGCTTCGACCGCGTCACGGCCACCGGCAGCACCTGTCCGGAGTCCGCTGCCGACTACTCCCTGCTCCTGGCATGTCGCGATCCTGACGCGGCAGCAAGCTCTTCCCGCGCTACGGAGCCAGCTGCCGCTTCGGCGCGGGACGGCTGGAGCATCGTCACCCTGGCACCGAACGGGGAGCCGGCCAGGGCGCTGGCCGATGCGCTGAGTGCGGCGGGAGCCCACCAGGTCGAGATCATCGCGCCGGCCGGCGACGCGTGGTCCGATCCCGGCACGCTCAATCTCAGCTCGCGCGTCGTCCTGCTCTCCGACGACCACGGTGCTCCCACGTCCGAGGTTGTCACCCGGGCCGGCGGTCTGCTGAAAGGCATCGCTGCGGCAGGCACGGCCTCCGGCGGCGAGGGGGCTGAGCTATGGGTGATCACTGGCGCCACCGGGCTGTTCCCGGAACCCGAAGAGTCCGGTGAAGCCGCCTGCGCCGCAGTGTGGGGGATCGCCCGGACTCTCGCCAACGAACATCCCTCGTTGACGATCCGGCGTATCAGTCTCGTCCCGTCGGGTGACCCGCGAACCGACAGTGCCCGACTCGCGGCCGAGCTCACGCTTGCCCCTGGTGAGGAGGACGAAATCGTTCTCATCCCCCGGGGACGCTTCGTGCCGAGGCTGCGCGACGTGCCGGCCCTCAGCCATGTCGCCAACTCCGAGGAGCACTACCAGCTCCGACTGCACCGGCCGGGGCGCGGCCACCAGCTGTCCTGGATGCCCGTGCAGCCGCAGGCTCCCGGAGCCGGTGAAGTGGTGGTCCGGGTACGGGCGGCCGCATTGAACTATCGCGATGTGATGCTCGCCGAGGGCATGCTGCCCCCCGGTGCGGAACCCGCCACGGGATCCGCGCCTCGGCTGGGCCTCGAATGCGCCGGCGACGTCGTCGCCACTGGGGAAGGCGTGACCGATCTCGCTGTCGGCGACAGAGTCTTCGCCTTCGGACACGGCACCCTGGCATCTCACGTGAGAGTGCGCACCGAACAGACCGGCGGTATTCCCGGCGGCATGTCCTACAGCGAGGCCGCCACCCTGGCCGCCGTCCACCTCACCGTGCAACACAGCATGGAGACCTGCGCGCGTCTGGGCGCAGGAGAGACCGTGCTGGTGCACGGCGGCGCCGGCGGCATCGGGCTGGCCGCTCTCCAGTACGCCCAGCGGGTCGGCGCCACGGTCATCGCGACCGCCGGGAGCCCCGCGAAGCGAGACCTGTTGAGGATGCTGGGCGCCGCTCATGTCTTCGACTCACGCAACCTGTCCTTCGCTGACGACGTCCGCACCGTCACCGAGGGGCGAGGCGTGCACGTCGTGCTGAACTCCCTGGCCGGTGAGGCCATGACACGCAGCCTGGAGTGCTTGAGGCCGGGCGGTCGGTTCGTCGAACTCGGAAAACGCGACATCTATGCCAACCAGCCACTGCTGCTGCGCCCTTTCCGTAACAACCTGGCCTACTTCGCGGTCGACATCACCCGTCTGATCTCCGACTCACCCACGGAAGCCGCAGCGGCGTTCCGCACTGTCGCCGAGCGGGTCGCCGAGGGCGTCTACCGGCCGCTGCCCCACCAGTGCTACCCCGCGCCGCAGATCGGTGAGGCCCTTTCCGCGCTGCGTCACTCCCGCCATGTGGGCAAGGTGGTCATCACCTTCTCCCCAGGTGCTCCCGTCCAGGTCGAAGAAGCCGACGGCGTCACGCCCCTGGGCGAGGAAGGCACGTACCTGATCACAGGCGGACTGAGTGGACTGGGAGCCGCCACCGCCCGGCACCTGGCCGCGCGCGGCGCACGCTACCTCGCCCTCGTCGGGCGCCGCGGCGGTGCCTCCCCGGAAGCCGCTGCTCTCCTGGCAGACCTCAAGGGCCAAGGCGTACGCGCCGTCGCGTACGCAGCTGACGTCACCGACACGGTCAGCATGCAGCGCATCTTCCAGGAAGCCGACGCGGGCGGACACCCGGTACGCGGCGTCCTCCATGCCGCCATGCACCTGGACGATTCACCGCTGGAAGAACTCACCGCGGAGCGCTTCCACAACGTGCTCGCGCCCAAGGTGCGCGGAGCCGAGGCCCTCAGCCGGCTGACCGAGAACCTCGATCTGGACTTCTTCATCGTCTACTCCTCCATCACCGCCCACGTCGGCAACATGCACCAGGCCCCCTACGCGGCAGCCAACCTGCACATGGAGGCTCTGGTACGTGACCGCCGTCGGCGAGGATTGCCGGGCCTCGCCCTGGCCTGGGGCGGGATCAGCGACACCGGCTATGTGGCCCGCGCTCAGGTGGCCGACACCATCGCACGATCCGGACTGGGACTCATCAAGCCCGAAACAGCCCTGTCCGCCCTGGACCGGCACCTGTACCGCAACACCGTCACAGCAGCGATCGGTGTCATGGACTGGGATCGACTCGCCCAACTCCTGCCCAACCTGAACGGGCCGCGCTTCAGCGTCCAACTGACGGACACCACTGCCCACTCTCGCCGCACCGCGGCCGACGACCTGCGCAAGCGCCTGCTGGCAGCCACCGACGACCAAGCCCGCCTGGCGGTGATCACCGAAGCGTTGATCATCACGGCGGCACACATCCTGCAGACCACACCGGAACGGATCAATCCCGCCGCGAACCTCGCCGATCTCGGCCTTGACTCACTCATGGGAGTCGAACTGAAGGTACTCGTGCAGCAGACGTTCGGCTGCGACCTGGCCCTGATGGAGCTCATGGCCGCGGGCACCGTAAACGGACTGGCCCAACGCCTGCACCAGACGCTGCTCCCCGCCACACAACGGTAGACGTCCATCACGGCCGCCGGCCGGAATTCTCCATTACTCCGGGCGGCGGCCGGACACGAATCGACGGCCCCGGCGCGTTCCCGAACAGAAGAGCGCCGCCTGAACCCGACATCCGTGCCGCACCCCATGGCGTGAACCCTGCCGGAGCCGACGCTGTCGGCCTCCGTCGAGAGCCCAAATCTCCCCCGCTGCACACCGATGCAGGTCGCCGTGGGCGGTGGTCCAAGCGGTCACGGCGAGGTGTGTGCCGTGTCCGGGCGCCGACGAAACTACTGTCCGGCACATCGCAGTAACCAGCACTTCCGGCTCGGCCCCAACGCGCCCAGGTGCGCCCTGCCGCTGATTCACGGCGGCAGGGCGCACGACAATTCGTCCTGGTCCCGCGCCGGGCCTGGTGCGGGAACTACTGCGGTACGGGTGCCTCACCCGATACGGCGATACCCGCCTGATGGAAGTCGTCCACGGCCGTGGCCGTCGTGTCCGGTCACCGCGATGCGGCCCGCGTCGCTGAGGTGTACGTCGGAGGTTCCGCCCATGTTGCATGCGATCTTGACCAGGTCGCGCTGTTCCAGCTCGAAGGTGAGGAGCCAAGGCCGTGGACGCGATCCGGAGTGGCCTCGGCATCCCGCAGTCGCCATCGCGGATCGTTTCCGGAGAACCGTCGGGGTGGAGCCCCGTGAGGACCCCACCCCGACGTACCTGATAGAGCAATCAGAGAACCGGGCTCGAGCTCTCTCCGCCCTTCTTGTTGGGCGACGAGGGCGACGGCACGTCCGGAACGGACGACGTCACCGCGGGGCCCGGCGGTTGGCCCGAGCCGGAATTGGCCGGCGGCACCGCCGCCCGAGCAAGGAGGTCAACGCGACCAGAGTGACGG
>NZ_JBHVDX010000262.1:0-12387 GCF_042802555.1 Streptomyces sp. NPDC057474
TCACTCACGAGCGGCGACGGGGCTTTCCGGTCTTGCCGCCGGTCTTGGCGTTTCTGCCCCCGGACGAGCCGCCTCGTGGGTTTCGGGCGGTCGGCTTGCCCGTTGTGGGCTGGCGCCGGGTGCCGCCTGTGGCCGGGCGCTTGGCCTTCGGGGGCTGCTTCTCCTCCGGGGCCTGGGTGCGGCCCCGTGAGCTGTTGACCGTCCGGCCCCGGACGATGCCGATGAAGTCCTCGACCAGGTCGGTGGTCGCGTCCTGCGGCCAGGACAGGGCGACGCGGGACTCGGGGGCGTCCGTGACCGGGCGGTAGGTGAGGTCCTTGCGGTGGTGGAGCCGGGCGAGCGACTGGGGAACGACGAGCAGCCCGATCCCGGCCGCCACCAGTTCGATCGCGTCCGCCGTGGTGGCGGGACGCTCGAACGCCGGCTCTCCCGGCGGGCGCTCCCAGTCGAGGGTGTCGTCGAGGGGATGCAGCACGACCTCGTCCGCCAGGTCCTCGGTGGTCACCTCGTCGACCGCCGCGACGACGTGGTCGTTGGGGATCACGACCACCGTGGTCTCGGTGTAGAGGGGGATGGCGCTGAGGTCGGTGTCGTCCACCGGCAGCCGTACGAAACCGGCGTCGGCACCGCCCTCCCGCAGCACGCCGAGCGCCTCGGTGGCGGACACCTGGAGGAGGGTCAGGGGGATGTCGGGCAACCGCTCGTTCCAGATCCGCACCCACTTCGTGGGCGTCACTCCCGGGACGTACGCGAGCCGGAACGAAGGGGATGCTTCCGAGCCTGTCACGTGACCAGGCTAACGGGCGGGGCCCCGGGTCCGGTCACCGCCGGTCGCCAGAGGGCGGGGGTCCGGTCGTCGGTCACGGGTACGGCCTGCGCCGTCGGCGTGGTCAGCGGTCGCGCACACGGTCGATACCCTTGACCTCATGACGTCGCACCAGACCACCCAGACCATGAAGCCCGCCACCGCGGCGAAGAAGCTGGGTGTGTACCTCCAGGCCACCCCCGTCGAGTTCCAGGAGGGTGTCGTCTCGCGCGCCGAGCTGACCGCGCTCCAGACCAACCCGCCGGCCTGGCTGGAGGAACTGCGCCTCAACGGCCCGCACCCCCGCCCGGTGGTCGCCGAGAAGCTGGGCATCTCCATCGCGGGGCTCGCGCGCGGCGGAGTCACCGAGGCCCTCACCACCGAGCAGATCGAGGCCCTGAAGCAGGACAGCCCCGAGTGGCTGCGGAAGGAGCGCGCCACCCAGGCCGAGGTCCGCAAGGAAGGCGCCCGCATCAAGAAGCGCGACGCGGAGCGGGCGGCCCAGTCGGACGGCCGGCGTTCCTGAACCGGTTCGCCGGGTGCCGCAGGACACTCGGCGGCACCAGCCGAACCGACGCGCGCACCGCCGAACCGAACGCGCGCACCCACCCGCATCGACTGCCGGCCGACGAAAATTCCTGAGCCGTTCGGCAGGGGCCCGGGCAGGATGCCCTCTGTGAACCATCTCCTGTGCGGGCTCGCCGCCAATCCGGCTCTGCCGTCCGAACTGGTCGACCGGCTGGTCGCGCTCGCGGACGCCGACGTCGACCACGACCTCGCCGGCCGTGCCGACCTCAGCCGGGCGCAGGCGGTCACGCTGGCCTCGCGGGGCGAGGGGACCGGTGTGCAGTTGGCGTACCAGGGCAGGCTGACCGTCGCCGACGTCGATCCCACGGCACAACCGCTCGTCGCCCTCGCCCTGCTCGACGAGGGCGCAGGCGACCCGGAGTGGGCTCGCCTCCTCGCCGCGGATCCGGTGGTCGAGCACCGGGAGAAGCTGGCCGCCTGCCCCGGTCTGCCTCCGGATGTGGTGGAGACGCTGGCCGCGGACTCGGACGTACGGGTCGTCGCGGAGCTCGCCCTGTGGGCCGCGCCGGACGTGGCCGCCCGGCTCGCCGAGCATCCGCATGCCGAGGTCCGTCGCGCGGTGGCGGGCAACGGGGCGACGCCGCCGGATGTGCTGGCGGCCCTCGTCCGCGGCGAGGACCTGTCTCCCGCGCGGCACTGCCTGGTCTGCGACCGCGAGGAGCCGCCGTTCACGCACAGCCCGGACTGCGTGCGGCTCGACTGCGATCTGCGGTCGGGCGCCTCCTGCGACGGTTCCCACGAATCCACCGTGCACGACATGCGGTGGGCAGCCCTGGAGAACCCGGCCACACCGGCGGAGCCGGTCGCGGGCTTCGCCGACCACCCCTCGATGCTGCTGCGCAGGGCGCTCGCCGCCCGCCCCGGTCTGCCCCCGGAGGCGTACGCACGGCTCGCCGTGGATCCCACGCCCGGTGCCCGCGCCGACCTCGCCGAGAACCCCGCGATCGACGACACCATGATCCGCGCGCTGGCCGACGACACCTCCTCCGACGTTCGGCGCGGCCTCGCGCACAACCCGCGGGTGCCGCTCGACGTGCTCACCCACCTGGCCGCCACCACCAGGATCGGCAGCACCCCCCTGCCGCGGATCGCCTCCGCCACGACCGCCGAGGTCGAGGAACTGGCGCGGTCGCCGCACGCGGTCGTGCGCATGCTCGTGGCCCAACGGCGGGATCTGCCGGACCCGATCCGTGCCACGCTGGCCGACGACCCCGACGCGAAAGTGGCCAAGTCCATAGCTCCGCACCGCGGCCTCTCCGAAGCGCGGTTGCGTGCCATGGTCGATCGGCACGGAGTCCAGGTCATCGCCAAGGTGGCGGCCAACCCGGACGCCACCCCGGCACTGCTGGAGGACTTGTCCCGGCACAGGCCCCCGGCGCGGAAGGCGTTCCGCGAGATCGCCCGCCACCCCCACGCGACGGCCCCGGCGCTTCTGGCCTGCCTGGCGGACGAACGGGCGAGGCTCCTCGCCGCCGGTCACCCGGCACTCCCGCCCGAGGTCATCACGGACCTGCTCACCGACACCGACCGGCAAGTGGCGGAAGCCGCGGCCGCCAACCCGTCGCTCCCGCTCGCCGTGATGGAGGAGCTGACGAGGGGGCTACTGCCCTAGCCCTCGTCACCGGTGCCGAGCCATCCGCCGACCCGTATGCGGCC
Organism: Streptomyces sp. NPDC057474; assembly: GCF_042802555.1. Taxonomy (NCBI): domain Bacteria; kingdom Bacillati; phylum Actinomycetota; class Actinomycetes; order Kitasatosporales; family Streptomycetaceae; genus Streptomyces; species Streptomyces sp. NPDC057474. The sequence goes on from NZ_JBHVDX010000262.1 coordinate 3,050, forward strand.
CCTTCACGGATTGCATAAACGTGCAGCGAAACGTATAGTCATGCCATCTAAGAGGAGGGTTCCATGGCGGTACGCGTGGCGGTGGCGGGAGCGAGTGGATATGCGGGCGGCGAAGTGCTGCGCCTGCTGCTCGCGCACCCCGAGGTCGAGATCGGTGCACTGACCGGCAATTCCAACGCGGGTCAGCGTCTGGGCGGGCTCCAGCCGCATCTGTTGCCCCTGGCCGACCGGGTGCTCCAGGAGACGACCGCCGAGGTACTGGCAGGCCATGACGTGGTCTTCCTCGCGCTGCCGCACGGGCAGTCCGCCGCCGTGGCCGAGCAGCTCGGGCCGGATGTGCTCGTCGTCGACATGGGCGCCGACTTCCGGCTGAAGGACCCGGCGGACTGGGAGCGGTTCTACGGCTCGCCCCACGCCGGGACCTGGCCCTACGGCCTCCCCGAACTGCCGGGTGCCCGCGCAGCGCTGGAGGGGTCCAAGCGCATCGCGGTACCCGGTTGCTACCCCACGGCCGTGACGCTGGCCCTGTTCCCGGCGTACGCGGCGGGCCTCGCCGAGAGCGAGGCCGTGATCGTCGCCGCCTCCGGCACGTCAGGCGCCGGCAAGGCGGCCAAGCCGCATCTGCTGGGCTCCGAGGTCATGGGGTCCATGTCCCCGTACGGCGTCGGCGGCGGTCACCGGCACACGCCCGAGGTGATGCAGAACCTCGGCGGCGTCGCCGGCGAGCCGGTCTCCGTGTCCTTCACACCGACCCTCGCCCCGATGCCCCGCGGCATCCTCGCCACGTGCACCGCGAAGGCGAAGCCCGGCGTCACCGCCGACTCCGTGCGCGCCGCGTACGAGAAGGCCTTCGCCGACGAGCCGTTCGTCCACCTGCTCCCCGAGGGACAGTGGCCGGCCACGGCGTCCGTCTACGGTTCCAACGCCGTTCAGGTGCAGGTCGCGTACGACGAGGCCGCGGGCCGCATCATCGCGATCAGCGCCATCGACAACCTCACCAAGGGCACGGCCGGTGGCGCCCTCCAGAGCATGAACATCGCCCTCGGACTCCACGAGACGACGGGGCTTTCCACGATCGGAGTCGCACCGTGAGCGTGACGGCAGCCAAGGGATTCACGGCGGCGGGCATCGCCGCCGGAATCAAGGAGAACGGCAACCCGGACCTGGCCCTCGTGGTCAACAACGGGCCCCGCCTCGCCGCCGCGGGCGTCTTCACCTCCAACCGTGTGAAGGCCGCGCCGGTGCTCTGGTCCGAGCAGGTGCTGAAGGGCGGCCAGGTCTCCGCCGTCATCCTCAACTCCGGTGGCGCCAACGCCTGTACGGGGCCGAAGGGCTTCCAGGACACCCACGCGACCGCCGAGAAGGTCGCGGAGGTCCTCGACGGGCACAACGCGGGCGAGATCGCCGTCGCCTCCACCGGCCTCATCGGCGTACTGCTGCCGATGGACAAACTGCTGCCGGGCGTCGGGACGGCCGCCGCGCAGCTCTCCGAGCACGGTGGCGAGAAGGCCGCCATCGCCATCAAGACCACCGACACCGTGCACAAGACGTCCGTCGTCTCCAGGAACGGCTGGACCGTCGGCGGCATGGCCAAGGGTGCGGGCATGCTCGCCCCCGGCCTCGCCACCATGCTCGTCGTGGTCACCACCGACGCCGACCTCGACAGCGAGGTCCTGGACAAGGCGCTGCGCGCCGCCACCAAGGTCACCTTCGACCGCGTCGACTCCGACGGCTGCATGTCCACCAACGACACCGTGCTGCTGCTCGCCTCCGGGGCCTCCCAAGTCACCCCGGATCACGCGGAGTTCGCCGAGGCCGTCCGCAAGGTGTGTGACGACCTCGGACAGCAGCTCATCCGGGACGCCGAGGGCGCCAGCAAGGACATCAAGATCGAGGTCGTGAACGCGGCGACCGAGGACGACGCCGTCGAGGTGGGCCGCTCCATCGCCCGGAACAACCTCCTCAAGTGCGCCATCCACGGCGAGGACCCCAACTGGGGGCGGGTGTTGTCCGCCATCGGCACCACGCGGGCCGCCTTCGAGGCGGACCGGCTCAACGTCGCCATCAACGGCGTCTGGGTATGCAAGAACGGCGGGGTCGGCGAGGACCGCGACAACGTCGACATGCGCTACCGCGAGGTGCACATCGTCGCCGACCTCGCCGCCGGGTCCGAGACCGCCACCATCTGGACCAACGACCTCACCGCCGACTACGTCCACGAGAACAGCGCTTATTCGTCATGAGTAGCACGCGGAAGCACACCGCTCTCCCCAAGGCCCAGATCCTCATCGAAGCGCTCCCCTGGCTGACCCGCCACAACGGCAAGACCGTCGTCATCAAGTTCGGCGGCAACGCCATGATCGACGAGGATCTGAAGAACGCCTTCGCGCAGGACGTCGTCTTCCTGCGGCACGCCGGCCTCAACGTCGTCGTCGTGCACGGCGGCGGCCCGCAGATCAGCGCCGCTCTCGACAGGCACGGCATCGTCAGCGAGTTCAAGGCCGGCCTGCGCGTCACCACCGAGGACGCCATGGACGTCGTACGCATGGTGCTCGCCGGACAGGTGCAGCGCGAGCTGGTCGGGCTGCTCAACCAGCACGGGCCGCTCGCCGTCGGACTGACCGGCGAGGACGCGCACACCATCACCGCCACCAAGCACCAGCCCGAGATCGACGGCGAACTGGTCGACATCGGGCGGGTGGGCGAGATCACCGCGATCGACACGGGTGCGATCGAGGCACTGCTCGCCGACGGCCGCATCCCGGTCGTCTCGTCGATCGCCCGTAGCCAGGACGACGGACATGTCTACAACGTCAATGCTGATACGGCGGCTGCGGCACTCGCTGCTGCTCTTGACGCCGAAACCCTCATGGTCCTCACGGACGTCGAGGGCCTCTACGAGGACTGGCCCAACAGCGACGAGGTGATCAGCCGCCTCACCGCTTCCCAACTGGAGAAGCTGCTGCCGGAGTTGTCCTCCGGCATGGTGCCGAAGATGCAGGGCTGCCTGCACGCCGTGCGTAACGGCGTGCAGACCGCCCGTGTCATCGACGGCCGGGTCCAGCACTCGATCCTGCTGGAGATCTTCACCGACGAGGGCATCGGCACGATGGTCGTGCCGGACGCAGCACAAGAGGGGGATGCCGAATGACCACGAACGAAGAGCTCAGCCAGCGGTGGCAGGGCTCGCTCATGAACAACTACGGCACCCCGAAGCTCTCGCTCGTCCGCGGCGCGGGCACCAAGGTGTGGGACGCCGACGGCAAGGAGTACGTCGACTACGTCGGCGGCATCGCGGTCAACGCGCTCGGCCACGCCCACCCGGCGATCGTCGAGGCCGTCAGCACCCAGATCGCCTCCCTCGGCCATGTCTCCAACCTGTTCATCGCCGAACCGCCCGTCGCCCTCGCCGAACGGCTGCTGGAGCACTTCGGCCGGGACGGCAAGGTCTTCCTCTGCAACTCGGGCGCCGAGGCCAACGAGGGCGCCTTCAAGATCGGCCGGCTGACCGGGCGGACCCACATGGTCGCCACCGAGGGCGGCTTCCACGGCCGGACCATGGGCGCCCTCGCCCTCACCGGCCAGCCCGGCAAGCAGACCGGCTTCCACCCGCTGCCCGGCGACGTCACGCACGTCCCGTACGGCGACGCGCAGGCCCTGGCCGCCGCGGTCACCGAGGAGACGGCCCTCGTCATCATCGAGCCCGTGCAGGGCGAGAAGGGCGTCGTGGTCCCGCCGGCCGGCTATCTGAAGGCCGCGCGGGCCATCACGGCCGCCACCGGCTCGCTGCTGGTCCTCGACGAGGTGCAGACCGGCGTCGGCCGGACCGGGCACTGGTTCGAGTACCAGGCGCACGAGGGCGTCCTGCCGGACGTCGTCACCCTCGCCAAGGGGCTCGGCGGCGGACTGCCGCTCGGCGCGACCGTCGCCTTCGGCCGGGCCGCCGAGCTGCTCCAGCCCGGGCAACACGGCACCACGTTCGGCGGCAACCCGGTCGCCTGCGCCGCCGGACTCGCCGTCCTGGAGACCATCCGGGCCGAGGGCCTGCTGGAGAACGTCAAGCGGCAGAGCGAGAAGCTGCGGAACGGAATCGAGTCCCTCGGCGACCCGATGATCGACCATGTCCGTGGCGCGGGCCTCCTGCTGGGTATCGTGCTCACCGAGCCGCTCGCGCCCCTGGCGCAACAGGCCGCTCAGGACGCCGGTTTCCTGGTGAACGCGCCCGCCCCCGATGTCGTACGGCTGATGCCCGCGCTCAACATCGGTGACGCAGAGGTGGACGCCCTCCTCCAGGCGTTGCCCGGCATTCTCGACGCGGCGCGGGCGGCGCACGAAGCCAGTGGGGACGAACGAGCCGGGGAATGAGACGACGATGAGCCAGGCGCAGGAGCACGACCAGGCGGGGCCCGCCGTGCCGCAGACCCGCACCGCACGCCACCGGCGGATCGTGGACATCCTCAACCGGCAACCTGTGCGGTCGCAGAGCCAGTTGGCGACGCTGCTGTCCGACGACGGGCTGAGCGTCACGCAGGCGACGCTCAGCCGGGACCTGGACGAGCTGAACGCGGTGAAGATCCGCAACACCGACGGTGACCTGATCTACGCGGTGCCGAGCGAGGGGGGTTTCCGTACCCCTCGGGCTCCGCTGGGGGAGTCGGCGAAGGAGGAGCGGATGCGGCGGCTCTCCGCGGAGCTGCTGATCTCCGCGGAGGCTTCGGCGAACCTGGTGGTTCTGCGTACGCCGCCGGGGGCGGCCCAGTTCCTGGCCTCGGCCATCGATCAGGCGGAGCTGCACGACATCCTGGGGACCATCGCCGGTGACGACACGTTGCTGTTGATCAGCCGGGATCCTGTGGGCGGGCAGGCGTTGGCCGATCACTTGCTGCGGCTGGCTCAGAACGGCCACGGGCACTGAGAAACGGGGATCGGGGATCGGGGGGAAACGTTGTGTGTCGGCTGCGGGTCCGTCGTGGCCGGTGCGCAGTTCCCCGCGCCCCTGAAAAGGGGCTTCGCCCTTTTCCCCGCCGGCGACACCCGATGAGCCACCGGTGAGCGAAACCCCCGCGCTCAGCCCAGCCGCGCGGCCAACCCTCCCGTGCAGCGGACCTCGTCGCCCGCGGTGATCAGCAGCGCCTCCGCGTCGTCCAGGGACTCCAGCCACGCCAGGCCCTCACGGGAACCCATCGCGAACGCGGCCGTCGCCCAGCAGTCCGCCCAGGTCAGGCGAGGGGCCACGACCGTCACCGAGACGAGGTCGGTGACGGCGGACTTGCCGGTGCGGGGGTCGACGATGTGGGCGCCCCGTTCGGCCGTGCCGGAGGTGGCGACGGCGAGGCGGTCGGCGCCGGCGGCGGTGACGACGGCGGCGAGGCCCCCGGGGCGGAGGGGATCGGCCACACCGACGCGCCACGGCCGCTCGGGGCCGGGGACACCGCACAGCTGGACGTCACCGCCCCCGTTCACGCTCACCCCGGCCGCCCCGGCGTCGACCAGACGCAGGGCGGCCCGTTCGGTGGCCCAGCCCTTCACGAGGCCCGTCGGGTCGAAGCGGCCCTCGTACGTGGCGCTGAACCAACCGCGGCTCAACCGCTCGGCCTCGGCGCACAGTTCGAGCACCTCGCCGATCTCGGGATCGCACTCCTCGATCGTCACCTCGCCCCGGGCGAGCCGGGAGATCTGGCTGTGCTCGCGGTAGGTGCTGAACACCTCGTCCACGGCGTGGAGTCCGGCCACCGCCTCTTCGAGCGCGGCCTTGACCGCCGTGGGCTCGCCTCCCCGGATGTCGAACGAGAAGACGGTGCCCATGACCTCCTCGGCGTGCCGCAGTTGGGAGGGCGCGGCGGCCCCGGCGGGTTCGGCCACCGGATCAGCCGGCCTGGTCCAGCGCGGACTGGAGGGACTGCTGGTAACCGCCGCTGGTGTATGTGGCGCCCGAGACAGCATCGATGTCAGCGCTCCCTGCCGAGACGGCGTTCTGGTTGAGCTGGGGGATGGCGGTTCCGCTGATCTGGGTGGAGCGGCCGCCGCTGGGCTGCTGCAGCGCCTCGGCGTTGGTGATCTTGCCGCCGCTGACCGTGATGCGGACCTGGACCGGGCCGTAGTCCGTCTGGACCGCGGAGCCCGTGAGTACCTGGGTGCCCGTCGCCTGCCCGGCCCCGGTGTCCTCGGCCTCGCCGGCCGCGTCCTCCTGCGCGTCGCCGCCCGCCTCGACCTCGGTACCCGTGTCCTGCGCGTTGCCGGCCTGGTCCAGGGCGGACTGGAGGGATTCCTTGTAGCCGGCGCTGGTGTAGGTGGCGCCGGAGACGGCGTCGATGTCGGCGGTGCCCGCGGCCACGGCCGCCTGGTTGAGCTTCGGCACCGAGTCGCCGGTGATCTGGGTGGAGCGACCGCCGCTCGGCGCCTGTACGGCCTCGGCGTTGGTGATCTTGCCGCCGCTGACCGTGATCCGGACCTGGACCGGCCCGTACTCGGTCTGGACGGTGGAACCCGTGAGTACCTGGGCGCCCGTGTCCTGCGCGTTGCCGGCCTGGTCCAGGGCGGACTGGAGGGATTCCTTGTAGCCGGCGCTGGTGTAGGTGGCGCCCGAGACGGCGTCGATGTCGGCGGTGCCCGCGGCCACGGCCGCCTGGTTGAGCTTGGGGATGGCGTCGCCGCTGATCTGGGTGGAGCGACCGCCGCTGGGCTGCTGCACGGTCTCGGCGTTGGTGATCTTGCCGCCGTTGACGGTGACGCGGACCTGGACCGGGCCGTATTCGGTGTCGACGGCCGTACCCGTCAGGGTCTGCGCGCCGGCCGCCACCCCGCCCTGTGCCGAAGGTGCGCCCCCTGCGGCTCCGGCCTGTACCGAACCGGCGTCCGAGGCCGGCTTCAGCGACAGCAGCAGCACGATGCCGGACACGGTGGCGGCGGTGGCGAGCAGGGTCCGCCGGATGGGGTGGCTCTTCTTCATCGCTCCTTCAGCTCCTGAAGTGTGAAGTCTCGCGGGGGGAGACCCGTGGGGCGAACCCGTGGGGAAACCCATGGCCAGAAGTCGGGGTGGGACGGTCGTGGGGACCTACCGCTGGGACGGTCGGTCGGGTGGGACCTGCGGTGAGCGGTCCCGTCGCTCACATCTCGAACGACTCGTGGTGGATACGGCGGGTCGGGACGCCCGCGCCGCGCAGCGACTCGTACACGCCCTGGGCGAACCCGGGCGGCCCGCACAGGAAGACGTCGTGGCTCTCGATGTCCGGGATCTTGCGGCGCAGGGAGTCCGGCGAGATGTCGGGGCGTTCGCCCTCCGGGCTGTTCACCGCGTACATCAGCCGCGCCCCGCGCTCCTCCGCGATCTGCGCCAGCTCGTCCCACAGGGCCAGGTCCTGGGTGCTGTTTGCCCGGTAGAGGAGGGTCAGGTCGCCGGCCGCGCCGGGCAGCGTCTCGAACAGGGCCCGCATCGGCGTGATGCCCACACCGCCGGCCACCAACAGCACCTTGCCCCGGCTGCGCTTGCCGGCCGTGAGCGCCCCGTACGGGCCCTCGGCCCACACCCGGGTGCCGGGCTCCAGGTCACGCAGGGCCGAGCTGTGGTCGCCGATCGCCTTGACCGTGATGCGCAGCATGTTGGGGCGGGGCGCCGCCGACAGCGAGTACGGGTGCGAACTGAACCGCATGCCCGGCGCGAGGAACCGCCAGCGGAAGAACTGTCCGGCCTCCGCACCCATCCGGTGCAGCTTGCGCCCGCTCATCAGCACCGAGACGATGCCGGGCGACTCCTCGATGACCGCCTCGACCCGCAGCCGGTGCTTCATGTTCAGCTTGATCGGGCAGATGATCCGGTACCAGACCACCAGCGCGGTCACCGCCCCGTACAGCCCGTACCAGGCGGTCTTCGCGGCGGGCGTGGCGGCGAACTCGTTGCCGGTGGTGATCTGGTGCCAGAACGTCAGGAACGTGGCCGCGTACGTCAGCAGGTGCGTGTGGTACCAGAGGTCGTACGGGATCCGCTTGCGCACCGGGCCGATCGAGATGAGCCCGATGAACACCAGCAGACCGGTGCCGATGGCGGCCTTGCCCATGTCCGGCAGCTGGTTGATCGAGTCGATCGTCTGCTGGAGGATCGCGGTGTGGGTGAGGCCGGCCTGGAGGGCGTACCCGTACATCGTGAGGACGACGTGTGCGACGACCAGGCAGAGCGTGTAGCGGCCGGTCATCGCGTGCCAGCGAGCCACCCGGTCGGAGCCGACCCGGCGTTCCAGGGCGGGCACCCGGGCCATCTGGAGCACCACCAGGGCCATCAGGTATCCACCGAGCAGGCCTGTGATCCGCCCGGCGTTGACCATTTTGCTGCCCTGGTCCGCGATGGACGGGGTGTTGTCCCACCACAGCCACACCACCGCGGCCGCGCCCGCCCAGAAGGCGAGCAGCAACGGGACGGCGGGAGAACGACGAGGGCGGATGCGGCGCATCGTCTGGCGGCGCGCTGCGCGACCTCCGGCGATCGTGGACACGGTTCCTCCGTGGTGGGCTGGACCCTTGGCCCACACGTACGTGCAGGGAGTGCCGTGTGTTCAACCGTGTGAACAACTGCCTTGCGGAACGCCCCGGTACCGGATGACGTCCGCGGCTCCCACGCCGTCAGACGCTCGAGGGCGGCAGCGGCAGGGGCAGCCCCGGCAGTCCGTCCAGGCTGGTCGCGATGTGCTCCTTGGAGCCGAAGTAGGCGCTGAGCGAGTCGTCGTCCTCGCGCGCGAAGCGCCGCCCGTGCAGGTCGCGGTCCTCCTCGTACGCCATGAACGGCACGGAGTAGCCGCAGCTGTCGCGGATGCGTCCGGCGCGGACCACGACGACGGCGCGCAGACCATGCGGGGTGGGGTCGATGTCGGGGAAGCGGGCGAGGAGTTCGGGGAAGCGCGGGTCGTCGCGGAAGACGGCCTCACCCGTGCCGTGCACGCGGACGATGTTGGGCGGGCCCTGGAAGGCGCACCACATGAGGGTGATCCGGCCGTTCTCGCGCAGGTGCGCGATCGTCTCCGCGTTGGACCCCGCGAAGTCCAGGTAGGCGACGGTCAGTTCGTCGAGGATCACGAACGAGCCCTTGAGCCCCTTGGGGGAGAGGTTGACCGTGCCTTCGGCGGACAGGGGCGCGGTCGCGGTGAAGAAGAGGGGCTGGGCCTCGATGAACGTACGCAGGCGGCCGTCGATGCGCTCGTAAGTCTTTCCCATGCCTAAGGATTATCGACGGAAACGCTTCGCCTGTCTAAGGAATTGGGCTCGGATCCGAGGAGCTGGGCCGGAAACGCGAATTCCGGGTGGGCCCCATCGCTGGGATCCACCCGGAACCAGGTCTTCCGTGGCCGCCC
>NZ_JBHVDX010000263.1:0-12321 GCF_042802555.1 Streptomyces sp. NPDC057474
GCCCTGTAGCGAGCGAAAAAATGGCCGGTCAGCCCTTCGTGACCGTCGCGCCGGACTCGTCCGGCGCGCTGTCCTCCAGCGCCTTGAGCGCCGGGTCCAGGACGACGTCCTCGGCGCGGGCCTCGGTCGTCGGGTCCTCCGGGAAGTGGCAGGCCGTCAGGTGGCCGTCCAGGTTGCCGGAGAGCTGGACCAGCGGCGGCTCCTCGGAGGCGCACTTGTCCTGAGCCTTCCAGCAGCGTGTACGGAAGCGGCAGCCGGACGGCGGCGCGATCGGTGAGGGCACGTCGCCGGCGAGCCGGATCCGCTCCTTCACCTCCGCCTCGTCGTCGATCGCGACCTCGGGCACCGCCGAGAGGAGGGCGTGTGTGTACGGGTGGCGGGGCCGGTTGTAGAGCGAGTCACGGTCGGCGACCTCGACGATCTTGCCGAGATACATGACCGCGACGCGCTTCGAGAAGTGCCGGACGATGGCGAGGTCGTGGGCGATGAACAGGAACGCGATGCCCAGCTCGTCCTGGACCTTCTGAAGAAGGTTCACCACCTGCGCCTGGATCGACACGTCCAGCGCCGAGACCGGCTCGTCCGCGACGATCAGCTTCGGGTTCAGGGCGAGCGCGCGGGCGACCCCGATGCGCTGGCGCTGACCGCCGGAGAACTCGTGCGGGAAGCGGTTGTAGTGCTCGGGGTTGAGGCCGACCAGTTCGAGGAGCTCGCGGACCTTCTTCTCCCGGCCGCCCTCGGGGTTGATCCCGTTGACCTCCATCGGCGACTTGATGATCGTGCCGACCGTCTGCCGCGGGTTCAGCGAGGAGTACGGGTCCTGGAAGATCATCTGGATCTCGGACCGGACCGGCGCCAGCTGCTTGCGCGAGGCGTGCGTGATGTCCTGGTCCTTGTAGGTGATCTTCCCGCCGGTGGGCTCCATGAGCTTGGTGATCAGTCGGCCGGTGGTCGACTTGCCGCAGCCGGACTCACCGACGAGGCCGACGCTCTCGCCCACACCGACGGTCAGGTCGATGCCGTCCACGGCCTGGACCGCACCGACCTTGCGTTTGATCGGGAAGCCGCCGTAGATGGGGAAGTGTTTCGTCAGACCCTCGACCTTGAGAAGCGTTTCGGCCGCGGTGTCCTTGGAGCCCTGCTGTGCGGGGAGGGTGAGGTTGTCGCTCATGTCTCGGTTCTCCCTAGCGCAGCCGGGGCTGGATCTTGTCGATGAAGATGGTCTGCTTCTGCTCCGCCGTCAGGTGGCAGGCAGAGTCGCGCCCCTCGCCGAGCGACGGCCGCTCGGTGCTGCACCGGTTGCCGCTCACCTCGCCCGTGAACGCGCAGCGCGGGTGGAACGGGCAGCCGGTGGGCGGGTTGAGCAGGCTGGGCGGGGAGCCGGGGATCGGCGTGAGTGCCTGCGCGGTGTCGCCGCCGAGGCGGGGCATCGAGCTGAGCAGACCCCAGGTGTAGGGGTGCGTGGGGTTGCGCAGCACCTCACGGACGCTGCCGCGCTCCACGGCCCGGCCCGAGTACATCACCAGCAGGTCGTCGGCCATGTCGGAGATGACGCCGAGGTCGTGCGTGATGAAGATGATCGCGGAGCCGAACTCCTGCTGGAGGTCCTTGAGCAGGTCGAGGATCTGCGCCTGCACGGTCACGTCGAGCGCGGTGGTCGGCTCGTCCGCGATCAGCAGGTCGGGGTCGCAGATCAGCGCCATGGCGATCATGGCGCGCTGGCGCATACCCCCGGAGAACTGGTGCGGGTAGTCGTCCACGCGCGTCTGCGGGTGCGGGATGCCGACCTTGGCGAGCATCTCGATCGTCCGCTGCCGGGCCTCCTTCTTGGAGGCGCCGGTGTGCTTCATGAACGGCTCGGCGATCTGCCGGCCCACCGTGTAGTACGGCGAGAGCGCCGTCAGCGGGTCCTGGAAGATCATCGCCACCTTGTTGCCTCGGAGCTGCTCCAGCTCCTTCTCCTTGGCGGTGACGAGTTCCTTCCCGTCGAGGATGATCTCGCCCTCGACGGTGGTGGTCTTGGGGTTGTGCAGGCCGAGGACGGTCAGGTTGGTCACGGACTTGCCGGAGCCCGACTCGCCCACGATGCCCAGCGTCTTGCCGCGCTCGACGTCGAAGGAGAGCCCGTCGACGGCCTTGACAATGCCGTCCTCGGTGGAGAACCGCACCCGCAGGTCGCGGACCGAGAGGAAGGCCTCCGGCCCGGTCGGGGCCTTCTCACCTTCGGTCTTGGTCAGAGTGGTCACGGTATTTCTCCTAGCTGAGGCGCACGCGCGGGTCGATGTAGGCGTAGGCGATGTCCACGATGATGTTCAGCATCAGGATGAAGAACGCGCCGAACAGCATCACGCCCATCGTCGCCGGAATGTCCTTGCCGAGCGAGGAGTCGACCGCGAGGCGCCCGAGACCGGCCAGGTCGAAGGTGAATTCCGTGACCACCGCGCCGGACAGCAACGCGCTCAGGTCCATGCCGATGATGGTGACGATCGGGATGAGTGAACCACGCCAGGCATAACGGAAGAATACGTACCGCTGCTTCATGCCCTTGGCCCGGGCCGTGCGGACGTGCTCCTCCGCCAACTGCTCGATCATCGTCGAGCGGGCCATACGCGTGTACTGGGCGGTGAAGATCGTGGCCATGACGGCCCAGGGGATCAGCATGCCCATGAACCAGCCGACCGGATCCTCGGTGATCGGGATGTACTGGGGGCTCTCCATCCAGCCGGTGCTGTAGACGAAGATGCCGAGGACGATCGGGCCGAGGAAGTAGATCTGGAACGAGCTGAGCACCATCGACGCGCCGCTGACGGCCTTGTCGACAGCGGTGCCGCGCTTCCAGGCGGCGAGCAGACCGGATCCGAGGCCCAGGATCAGGAAGATCACCAGTCCGCCGATGGTCAGCGACAGGGTGAGCGGGAAGCTGTCGACGATGGAGTCCCAGACGAATTCACCGCTGTTGAAGGAGACACCCAGGCACGGCGCGGAGCAGTGCCCCACCGCGAAGTCCCGGCCGACGACGATGCCGGACATGAACTCCCAGAACTGCGTGGTGATGGGCTTGTCGAGACCGAGGTTCTCTCTGATGACCGCGATGTTCTCGGGGGAGCAGTTCTTGCCGCAGGACAGCTGCGCGAAGTCTTGGGGGATCGTATAGAACAGGAAGAACGTGAAGGCGCCGATCAGGAACATGATGACGACGGCGCCGATCAGCCTGCGGATGAGGAACTGAAGCATGGCGGGTGGATGCTCTCTTCGAAAACGCGGCGGTCGGAGGGGGTGGTACCGACCGCGGGGGTGCGCTCCGCCTGGCGCACACCCCCGCGGATCAGCCGGGCTGACGGATTACGGCTGCTTCAGGAACAGGTCGTTGATGTCGAGGTAGCTCGACTCCGTGCTGTACCGGGCACCACCGATGTTCGATCCGAAGAGCTGGATCTGCTTCGAGTAGTAGACCGGGGCGGCCGGGTTGATCTCCTCCACGATGCGGTGGTGAGCCTCTTCCCACGTCTTGGCCGCGGCCTCGGGCTCCTCGGTCAGCGCCTTCTTGATGAGGCCGTCGACCTGGGAGTCCTTGATGTGCGAGTAGTTCGAGCCACCGTCGGAGACGAGGGTGCCGTCGTAGACCGGGGTGATGACCGTGGACGGGGAGGACCAGTCCTGGCCCCAGCCGGTCATGTAGAGGTCGAACGGGTTCTTCAGCTTGCCGATCTGCTCGTAGAAGCTGGCCCGGTCGATCTCCTTGGCCTGGACGTCGAAGCCGAGCTTGGCCAGCGTGTCCTTGATGATCACCATCTGGGCCTGGCCACGCGGGGTGTTGGAGTAGGCGTAGGTCAGCTTGGTGCCGTCCTTGACACCCGCCTCCTTCAGCAGCGCCTTGGCCTTGTCCAGGTCACCGTTGGGCTTCTTCAGCTTGCCGAACGGGTCGTACGTCTTGTCGTAGCCCGGCAGGGTCGGCGCCATCAGACCGCCGGCGACCTCACCGCCGTAACGACCACCGTCGGCCTGGACCATGGCCTGGCTCGGGATCGCGTAGGTGATCGCGTCGCGGACCTTCTTGTCCTTCATGTTGGCGCTGTCGAGGTTGAACGTCATCTGCCACACGTAGGGCTGGTAGCCCTGGATCGTGCGCTTCTTGGCGTTCGCGTCACCGATGACCTTGGACAGCTGGGCCGGGTCCACCGAGTCCGTGAACTGGATGGCGTTCTTGGCCTCGCCCTGATCGGCGATCAGACGCTTGGTCTGGCTGGCCTGCTTGATGGTGGTGGTGAACTGGTAGCCGTCGACGTACTGGTGACGCACCGAGTCCGTCTTCGGGTCCCACTGGTCGTTCTTGACCAGGGTCAGCGACTTGCCCGCCTTGTACTCGGAGATCTTGTACGGGCCGAGGGCGGCCGGGGCCTTGTCGTACTTCTCCTTCGTGTCCTGCTTCTCGGGCACGATGGCGTAACCGGCCATGGCCAGGGCCTGCGGGAGGTCCGGGCGCGGCTGGTCGAAGTGGAAGACGACCGTCTTGGCGTCCGGGGTCTCCAGCACGGAGTCCGGCAGGTGCTTGCCCTTGTACGGGCCGTCCGGCAGCGCCTTGCGGTAGTCGGAGCCCGACAGCCAGCTCTGGACGTAGGACGGACCGTCGAAGATGACCTTGGAGTACTGGCGCTCGATGGTGTGGCGGACGTCGGCCGAGGTGATGGCGTTGCCGTCCTCGTCCTTGACGCCGTCCTTGAGCGTGTACGTCCAGGTCTTGCCGCCGTCGGACGACGTGCCGGAGTCGGTGGCGATGTCACCGACGACCGTCAGGTTGCCCTTGTCGTCCTCCTGGTAGTTCGTCAGCCCGCGGTGCAGCAGGTTGGCGATCTGACCGGCGTCGGAGACGTAGATCTGCCCCGGGTCCAGGTGGGTCATGTCCGACTGCGCGTAGACGTTGATGACACCGCCGGACTTGGCGCCCTTGACCTCTTCGGCCGGACCGGTGGAGGCGGCGGCGTCACCATAGGCGACAGGCTTCGACTGCTCGGCGGCGTCGTCCTGGGACTTGGAGTTGTCCTTGGTGTCGCTCTTGCCGTTGTCCGCGCAGCCGGCGAGCGCCAGGGAGCCGGCCACGAGGGCGACGGCCACAGCGCGCGTGGTGCGGTTTCTGATGGGCTTCATGATGCCTATGCACCTACCTGTTGATAGTTGTCCACGAGTACTGCCTGACGGCCCGGGGGTGAACCCGGATCGGGGGTGGCAGTCCCCCCACCCACCAATGGACGATTACCGTCCGGTCTTGGGGTCGAATGCGTCCCGGACGGAGTCGCCGAGAAGGTTGAAGCAGAGCACGAAGACCACCATGGCCACGCCCGGGAAGACCATGAACATCGGGTCCTCTTCGTAGACGTCGGCTCCGACCGCGAACATGCGGCCCCAGTCGGGGGTGGGTTCGACGAAGCCGACACCTACGAACGAGAGGAAGGCGATCGAGAGGATCGTGCTGGGCAGGATGTACGTGCCCTGCACCAGGATCGGCGTGACGATGTTCGGCAGGATCTCCTTGCGCACGATGCGCCAGGGTGAGGCCCCGGACACCTTGGCCGCCTCCACGAACTCGCGCTCACGCAGCGAGAGCACCGAGCTGCGCACCAGACGGGCGAGGCCCATCCAGCCGAGGAACCACATCACCAGGATGATGGACACGGCACGTAGATACGTCGGCGTCTCGTCCCTCGGGTCGACGAACAGCGCGGTGACCACAGGCATGAAGGCGATGAAGAAGAGCTGCTGCGGGAAGCCGAGGAAGAAGTCGGTGACCCGGCCCACCCAGTAGTCGACGCGACCTCCGAAGTAGCCGCCGACCATGCCGATGAGGACACCGGTGATCACACTGGCCACCGTGACGACGACCGCCATGTACAGCGAGGTCCGCATGCCGTACAGCAGCATCGTGAACACATCGCGGCCCAGCTTCGGTTCGACACCGAACCAGAAGTCACCCGACATGCCACCGAACGAACCGGTGGGCATCGCGAAGTCGTCGAGCAGGAACGGGAAGTCGGGCTCCTGCGCGTAGAGCGTGTAGGGGTCCTTGCCGTACACCTTCGAGATGACCGGCGCGAGCGCGGCGATCGCGAAGAAGAAAATCACTACGCACGCGGAGACGACTCCAGTACGGTCCCGCTTGAACCGTTGCCACATCAACTGCCCGGGGGAACGACCCTCAAGCTTCTTCTCACCCTTGGCGACCTCGGCGGTCGTCTCGAGCTCGGGGTCCAAGGCGACCGCGGAGCCGGAGCCCTCGGCCTTGGTTGGACTGGTCATGTCTGTTCTTCCCCCGGGGGGTTGGAGAGTTGAGCGCAGCACAGATACCGGCAGGTTCTGTGGTTTGGGGGAACTTTCGCCAAGGCGGTCAACGCGCGTCAAGGGCGGAAGGCATAGGGATCTCCCTACCGTCCATATTTTGAGCAAAAATTGCAAAGATTGACACCTACACGCGCTTGACAGGCAAGATCAGAAATAGGCGAAACGGACATACAGGGAACGATTTTTGTTTACATGTCCGAAACTTGATCGCTGGATCACCGATATCCGAACGGTGCTTCACAGCTCACAGACAGTGAACCGAAGAGTCCCGGCCGGAAGTCCAGCCTCCCCTGCACACCCTTCGCACCCTTCCCGGAATCCCCAGTATCCCCACAGGACCTCCCCTGTATGCGGATACACCTGAAGCCCGACCCTCCATGAGGCGGAGAACCGGGACTTCTTGACGCTTCGACAGAAGCGTCGACAGATACTCCGGTACGTGCTGCGGTTCCGTAGTCTACACGCGTAGCGACGTCCGGAGGAGATGCCGGACCGATCGACGCCGGAGCAGGCGACACGCTCATCTGCCGCCACGGCGGCGGCAGATCGTGCTCCTACGCGGCAGGCCGCGCGCCGCATGCCGCCACCGGGCACGACTTGGTCCGGTCCCCCGCAGTCGCGGGCGACCGGGCCAAATCCCTGTCTGTCAGCCGTGCTTGGCGCGGCTCGCGGCACGCGCGCGCTCGCGGGCGTCCAGGTTGACCTTGCGGATGCGTACGGCCTCCGGGGTCACCTCGACGCACTCGTCGTCGCGGCAGAACTCCAGGGACTGCTCCAGGGAGAGCTTGCGCGGCGGGACGATCGCCTCGAACGAGTCGGCCGAGGAAGACCGCATGTTCGTGAGCTTCTTCTCCTTGGTGATGTTCACGTCCATGTCGTCGGAACGCGAGTTCTCACCGACGATCATGCCCTCGTACACCTCGGTGCCGGGGTCGGTGAACAGCACGCCGCGCTCCTGGAGGTTCGTCATCGCGAACGCGGTGACGGCGCCGGAGCGGTCGGCGACGAGCGAGCCGTTGTTACGGGTCGTCAGGGTGCCGAACCACGGCTCGTGGCCCTCGTGGATGGAGTGGGCGATGCCCGTGCCACGGGTGCCGGTCAGGAACTCCGTACGGAAGCCGATGAGGCCGCGGGACGGGACGACGAACTCCATACGGACCCAGCCGGAGCCGTGGTTCGACATGTTGTCCATGCGGCCCTTGCGGACGCCCATGAGCTGCGTGACCGCGCCCATGTGCTCCTCGGGGACGTCGATCGTCATGCGCTCGACCGGCTCGTACGTCTTGCCCTCGACGTCCTTGGTGACGACCTGCGGCTTGCCGATGGTCAGCTCGAAGCCCTCGCGGCGCATCTGCTCGACCAGGATGGCGAGCGCCAGCTCACCACGGCCCTGGACCTCCCAGGCGTCGGGACGCTCGGTGTCGAGGACACGGAGGCTGACGTTACCGATCAGCTCGCGGTCGAGACGGTCCTTGACCTGCCGGGCGGTGACCTTGCGGTCCTTGACCACGGCCTTGTTCTCCGCGCCCTTGCCGGTGCCGCCGCGGCCGACCATCGGCGAGGTGTTCGTACCGATGGTCATGGAGATCGCCGGCTCGTCGACCGTGATCAGCGGCAGCGCGATCGGGTTCTCGGTGTCGGCGAGGGTCTCGCCGATCATGATGTCCGGGATGCCGGCGACGGCACAGATGTCACCCGGGCCGGCCATCTCGGCGGGCTTGCGGGTGAGTGCCTCGGTCATCATCAGCTCGGTGATGCGGACGTTGGACATCGTGCCGTCACGCTTGATCCACGTGACGGTCTGGCCCTTGCGCAGCTCGCCTTGCTCGACGCGGAGCAGCGCGATACGGCCGAGGAAGTTGTCGGCGTCCAGGTTGGTGACGTGCGCCTGGAGCGGGGCCTCCTCGTCGTACGACGGGGCCGGGACGTGCGACAGGATCGTGGAGAAGAACGGCTCCAGGCTGTTGCTGTCGGCCGGGACGGTGCCGTCCTCCGGCTTGGTCAGCGAGGCGACACCGTCACGCGCACACGCGTAGACGATGGGGAACTCGATCTGCTCCTCGTCCGCGTCCAGGTCCAGGAAGAGGTCGTAGGTCTCGTTGACGACCTCGTCGATCCGGGAGTCCGGGCGGTCGGTCTTGTTGATGCACAGGATGACCGGCAGGCGCTGCTGGAGCGCCTTGCGCAGCACGAAACGGGTCTGCGGCAGCGGACCCTCGGAGGCGTCGACGAGCAGCACGACCGCGTCGACCATCGACAGACCGCGCTCGACCTCGCCGCCGAAGTCGGCGTGGCCGGGGGTGTCGATGATGTTGATGGTGATGACGTCGCCGCCATCCTTCGGGTGGTACTTCACCGCCGTGTTCTTGGCGAGGATCGTGATGCCCTTCTCACGCTCCAGGTCGTTCGAGTCCATCATGCGGTCGTCGAGCGACTCGGCGGCGTGCGCGGCGAAGGCACCGGCCTGCTTGAGCATGGCGTCGACCAAAGTGGTCTTGCCGTGGTCGACGTGGGCGACGATGGCGACGTTGCGGATGTCGTGGCGCGTGGCCATAGTGAGGCGCTTCTCCCGGGTGTGAGGACGGCCTGCGCTGACATCTGTGTCGCGCGGACCCTGCCGGGCTGGACACGCCACGGCCTCACCCCATGGTACGGGGCCGCCGGGGGGACGGCCTCCGCAGGGGTTCCGGGCCGGCTCAGGCACTCCTGATCTGCGGCGACGACTCCACCCTCAGTTCGAGACCCAGAGCCCGTGCGAGACGGTCGAGGACGGGGAAAGTCGGCACGGTGCCCCCGCCCTCGAAGCGGGCCACGGCCGACTGGGTCATGCCCGCTCGGCGACCGACTTCCCGCTGCGAAAGACCGAGCTCCTGTCGCCGTGCGCGCACGGTCTCACCGAGAGCGAAACGCAGTTGCGCGGCCGCGTACTCCTCCTCGGTCTCGTGAGTCATGGGCCGGGCCCGGCGGGCATCCGCGAGGCTGGTTCGCCCGGTTTCCGTCACAGCTCCTCCTCGTCCACTGTGTGGCCTTCGGCCTGGCACTTCTTCATCGCCTGGCGAGCCCGTTCCACCTCGGCGAACTCACGCATCCTCGTTTTCGCGAACACGGTGAGCATGACAATGCGTCGCCCGGTAGCGATCCAGTACGTGATCCGTACGTACGTGATCCGTACGCGCGCGGCGCCGCAGTAGAAGCGCAGTTCCCTGAGCTTGCCGTCGAGCTGACGGGTGTACGGCTCGCCGAGGTGGACCCCTCGCTGTTCCAACAGGTCGAGGTGCATGAGGGCCTGGGCCCAGCGTCTGTCGTCGAGTCCGCCAAGCCATTCGGCGACCTCCGGCTCAAGTTCTGACCGTACGCCGCGTCATAGCATCGACGCTATGACCACAGGGGCCCGCCCGAGATCGATTGGCCCCGGGTTCACTCCATCGTGCACCTGGTCGCCGCCCGGGTGGGTCGTAGAGGGCAGCGGCCGGAGTCCGGGATGATCCCCTACTTTCCTGTGGGCCGCGCCGGTCCCTTCGCGCCCTTCTTCAGGAAGCCCATGTCCTCGTAGACGGGGGTCTGGAAGCCGAAGGCGCCCGCGTTCGCGAGGCCGGTGCGGGCGGCGACGAGCTGGGGCCGCTGGTAGAGGGGGATGGACCCGGCGGCGGCCCAGATGCGGGCGTCCGCCTTGCGGATCAGGGAGCGGGTCTCGGACTCGTCGAGGGTGGCCACGGCCTGGTCGAAGAGCTGGTCGACCCGGTCCGTGCCGACGCGCGTGTAGTTCTGCTCGACGCTCAGCGAGCCGTCTGCCGCGGGCACCGGCTTGGCGTAGATCGGCCGGGCGTCGGTGGCGGGGTACGCGGAGGTCGGCCAGGAGTACAGCGCGAGGTCGTACTGCCCGTTCGCGATGTGGTCCTTGAAGTAGCTCTCGTCGGCGACCTTCGTGATCTCCGTACGGATCCCGACGTGCTCCAGCATCACCGCGATGCGCTCACCGACGGCCCGCAGCGACTCCGTCCCCGGCCCCGACGGCAGCACGAACCGCAAGGTCAGCAGCTTGCCGTTCTTGGCGAGCGGTCCCTTCGCGGCATCGGCGGGCGCCTGCGTCCCCTGCGGCGCGTACGCGCCGGGCGCACCGCCCTGCTTGAACCGCTTGCCGTCCTGAGCGAGGTGCTCGCCCTCGTCCCCCTTCTTCTCGTCGTCGCCCTTGCCCGTCTTCTCGTCGGCCTCGTACGGCCTGTTGTCCTCGCCGACGATGTACGTGCTCTCGTCCTCGGAGGAGTCGGATTCGCCGGAGCCGGATTCGGAGGCGTCCTTCTTCCTGGTCTTCTCCCCCTCCGCTCCGGCCGCCTTCCTGCCCTCCTTGGGGGGCTCGAGGGGGCCGCCCTGTTCCCATCCGGCGTCGGCGAGGAGGGCCCGCGCCTCGTCGGTGTCGTGGCCGCCGAGGGCGCCGCTGTTGTCGGCGTAGGCGGCCTGGCCGGCGAGGGCGAGGTGGCTGCCGACGGGGACGGCGGGCAGGCCGAGGGGTTCCAGGACGAGGGCGGCGAGCTTCTCGCGGTCGAGGGCACGGGCCACGGCGCGGCGGACGCGCTCGTCGGCGAGGGGGCCTTCGGAACCGTTCAGGGCGAGCTGGGTGAAGGCGGGTTCCAGGGACCGGCGGACGGCGAAGCCGCGCAGGGCGGACTGCTGGGCGGTGTACTCGGCGATCGCGTCGCGCCGCTTCTCCCGGGCGCTGGTCTCGGCGTCCGCGGCCTCCTCGTCCGAGCCGTGCGCGATGGCCCAGGACCGCAACGACTTCGCGGGGGTCAGGCCGGAGCCGGGACCGTGGGCGGGGGAGCCGTCCGGGGCCATGGGTCCGTGCGCAGGGTGAGGGCCGCTCCGCGAGAGCGGACCGGCGCCCCGCGACCCCTTCTTGTCACGGGAGGCGAGCATGATCCGCTCGGCCTGCACCGAGTCGATCTCGGCGATGTCGACCTTGCCCTCGGCCAGCGCCTTGGCCCGCTGGGCGCGCGGTACGGCGCGCAGCACCAGCTCGGAGAGTTTGGCCGGGCGGCCCCACCAGCGGGGGTTCCGGGCGAGCGTGACCTCGCCCTCCTTGCGGTCGACGTCCTTCAGCGTGAACGGCCCGGCGGTGACCTTGAGCTTCTTGCGGGCGCCGTCGTTGAAGGAGTCCGGGGTGCCCATCACCTGCTTCGGGTACAGCGGCGAGAACAGCGCCTTCCAGTCGGCGTACGGACGGGCGAAGGTGACCCGGACCTCCAGGTCGTTCTCACCCCGCTCGATCTTCTCGATGCGTTCGTAGCCGGCGTTCCTGGCCGTCCAGTACGCGGAGTCCTTGCCGGACAGGGCCCTCCACTGTGCGGCGAAGTCGGCGGCGCCGATCTCCCGGCCGTCGCTCCACACCGCCTCCTGGTGGAGCTTGTAGAGGACGACCTGCCGGGGCTCGCGTTCGACGACCTTCGCGGACTCCAGGTGGTCGGAGTTGAGCTGGGGGCGTCCGCTGGTGTCGAGGCGGTACATCGACGGCAGTACGGCGCCGGCGATCCGCGCCGTGGCCGGGTCGGCGTCCGCCTGGAACGTGTTCAGCGTCTCCGGTACGGCGTCCACGGCCCAGCGCAGGGTGCCGCCGTCGGCGACCAGGTTCCGCGCGGCCGGCGCGATGTCCTGCCCGGCGACGGGCCTGCCCGCCGGGTCCTCCTCACTGCATCCGCTCAGCAGGGGCATCGTGAGCACGCCTGCGGCCAGGAACGCCAGCGAGCGGCGCAGGACCCGCGGTCGAACGCGGTCGTGGGGAATCGGCATCACTGCGACCTCCTCGCTCCGCGGTGGGAGAACGGGGACGGGGGCGGCTCTGATCACGTTCGGCGTATATGGAGCTGATCAGACGGATGCGGCCCACTGAAGAGGAAGGGGTTCGTGCGGGGGCGCCGACACGACGAGGGAGTGCCGGAGCCCACCCATTTGGACCCTTGGAGCTCGGGGGGCGGTCGTGTGGCGGGTGCGGGT
>NZ_JBHVDX010000264.1:0-12237 GCF_042802555.1 Streptomyces sp. NPDC057474
GGCTTTTCCGGGCCCGCGACGCCCCACGGCTCACCTCTGGTCGGCCCCGACCAGGGCCCGGACCTCGAAGTCCTCGTACACGCTCTCCTCCTGCCGGGGACCGAGCCGGGAGCCGAGCCAGCCCAGCAAAAAGCCCGCCGGGATCGACACGATGCCCGGGTTCTGCAGCGGGAACCACGCGAAGTCGGCGTTCGGACGGACCGAGTCCGGGGTGGAGGAGACGACCGGCGAGAACAGCACGAGCAGGACGGACGTGACCAGGCCGCCGTACAGGCTGAGCAGGGCGCCGCGAGCGGTGAACCCGCGCCAGAACAGGCTGTAGACGATGGTCGGCAGGATGGCGGACGCGGCGATCGCGAAGGCCAGGAACGCCAGGGTGGCGGTGTTGGTGCCCCAGGCGAGGAGGGCGAACATCATGCTCAGGACGCCCAGGATCACCGCGGCGATCCGGGCGACGCCCAGCTCCTGCGTCTCCTTGGCCTTGCCCTTGCGGATGACCTCGCCGTAGAGGTCATGGGCGACGGACGAGGCCGCGGCGAGCATGAGACCGGCGGCGACGGCGAGCAGGGTGACGAAGGCCAGGGCCGAGACGATCGCCGTCAGTACTTCGCCGCCGAGTTCGTGGGCGAGCAGCAGTACGGCCGCGTCGCCCTTGTGGTCGATGTCAGAGATGGTCTCCCGGCCCACCAAGGCGGTGGCGCCGAGGCCCAGCACGCCGGCCATCAGGCACACGAACCCGACCAGACCCACGGCCCACACCACCGAGGCGCGCAGCACCCGGGTCCTGCGGGGCGCGAACATCCGCATCATCACGTGCGGGAGCGCGGCCAGCCCGAGCACGATGGCCAGTTGCAGACTGAAGAAGTCGATCTTGCTGATGGGGCCCGCCCCGTAGCGCAGACCCGGCTGCAGGTACTCGCTGCCCAGCCCGCTGCCCGCGGTCGCGGACGCCAGGAGCCCGTCGATGTTCCAGTCGAAGCGGTTCAACACCAGCACGGCGACCACCGTGACACCGGCGACGAGCATCACGGCCTTGACCACCTGGATGAAGGTGGCCCCCGGCATGCCGCCGATCGCCGCGTAGATCGTCACGATCGTGCCGATGATGATCACGACCATCGTGCGTGTGGTCGGGCCGGGTTCGCCCACGAACTGCGTCATCAGCGCGATGCTGCCGACCAGTTGGGCCACCAGATAGAGGGTGCACACGGAGAGCGTGCAGATGGCGAGCGCCAGCCGGACAGGCCGCTGCCGCAGCGGGAACCGTCGGGCCAGGGCGTCGCCGAGGGTGAACTTGCCCGAGTTGCGCAGGGGTTCGGCGATCAGCAGCAGCACCATCATCCAGGCGACGACCGTACCGCCGAGGTAGAGCAGGCCGTCGTAGCCGGTCAGGGCGACGAGGCCGGTGCTGCCGAGCAGCGTCGCGGCCGAGAGGTAGTCGCCGCACATGGCGAGGCCGTTGCGCAGCGGCGACATGTCACGGTTGCCGAGGTAGAACTCGCTGATCTCGTCCCGTTGCGGTGCCGTCAGCAACGCGGTGAACAGGGTGATGACGACGACGGACAGGAACAGCACGAACGTCAGCCGCAGGCTGAACGCGTCGGCCACACTCGCGGAGAAGGTCACCATGCGCGGAACCGCCGTGCGGCCGGAACCCGACGCTTCTCGGCCTCACGCTCCTCCAGGTGGGAACGGAGCCGACGGACGACCGGGTCGATGTTCTTGCGCATGTGCCGTACGTACAGGAACGCGGTCACACCCATGACGGCGAACTGGGCCAGCCCGAGTGTCAGCCCGAGTGTCAGATGTCCGATCAATCGCTGATTCATAACTCCTGGTACGAAACTCGACAGTAGGACGTACGACAGGAATCCACCGACGGACAACGCGGTCGCCCATATGCCGAACCTGCGATATGCGGCGCTTATTGAACGAAATTCAGGGTCTGCGTGTATGGGCTGTCGGCTTGTCTGTGCGGGGGGAAACGGGACGGAACTGTCGTACCGTGCCGTGTAGTTGGACACAATGCACCCTCTTCGCTGCCTTATGTCTCGCAGTCGACTCTGTCCGGTCGCGATGGTCACCGCGGGGGAATTCGGTAATCGCGGAAGTCGAGTCACTGTGCGGAAACCGTGGGGGAGGAAGCGGAGTATGTCAGCAAGGCTATTGGAGTATCAACTGCGTTGGGGAGATGGATTTTGTGGATGTTTCGGGGGTGGCCGACATGCGGTGCGCAGCTATTAGCTGAGAAATGTTCTCGTTCTGCCGTCACGCCCAGCGGTGTCCCCAGTCGGGTCCTGTCCGCGCCCACTCCTGATCCCATTCGGCCAGCCGATGCCGGGTGGCGACCCGGCGGACGACGACATGTCCGAGCAGCACGATGCCGACCACTCCGCCGGTGGCGCAGGTCCCCATGGCCAGCGCGTGCTGCCAGACGGCCGTGTCGGTCGGCGGCGGCTGGACGCTGCGGCCCGCCTCGTCCAGCCAGACGTCGGCGCGGTCGCCGCGCTCGGTGCCCGCCGCCACCCGGGCCTCACCGGTACGGGAGCCGCCGTCGGGCTCGGTCCAGCGGGCCCGCACCCAGTACGTGGGCTGCCTGTCGCCGTGCGCCGAGGGCACGGAGGCGGGGGCCTTCTCGACGATCACGGCGCTGACCCGGTCGAGCGCGGCCCGCTCGGCGGCGGCGTGCGCCCGCGCGTCCCCGTGGGCCCACCGGCCCACCGCGATCCCGGCGGCCGGGGCGGCGAGGGCCAGCAGGAGCACGACGAACAGCACCGTCCACGCCTCGACGACGTCCGAGCGTCGGCGCAGCGGATTGGGGCGCCAACGCCACCCGAACACCTGGCCTCGCATCTCGCCCTCCCTCACCGGCACGGCCCTCATGTACGAGAACCCCGGTTAGGACTGGTCCGCACTTCCGGTGTACCCGAAAGAGGCCGAGTTGGCATGGTTTGCGCCAGAAATCATGGAAGCACTGCCCAGCAGGAGCGAGCGATGTACGGGCCGGAGGGTCAGCCGAACCGCTCGATACGGATGCGGTCCACCGGCTGCCCCGCCTCGACCAGCAGCCGTGAGGCGTGCTCGGCGAACGCGTTGGAGCCGCACACATAGGCCTCCCACCCACCGAGCGGCCGCTCGGTCAGCAGCGGCGCCACATGTGTCGCCGACAGTCGCCCCACCGGCACCCCCGCGGGCGCCCGCCGCGTGAACACGGCCGTGGTCTCCGCGCCGTACTCCGCCGCGTAGATCAGCTCCTCGGGCCCGCGCGCGGACACCAGCAGCCGCAACGCCACGTCGAGCCCGCGCGCCCGGTGGTGGCGGATCATCGACATCAGCGGCACGACACCGGAACCGGCGCCGATCAGCAACGCGGGTCGGTCCCCGGGCCAGGCGAAGAAGCCGCTGAGCGGGCCGCGCACCTGCACCTCGTCGCCGGGCCGGGCCTCGGTGTGGAACCACCCGGAGACCTCGCCGCCCTCGACATGGTCCAGGGTCAGCTCGATGTTCCCGGCGTCGTCCGGCGGGGACGCCAGCGAGTAGTGGCGCTGCGCCGTGTAACCGTCCCCGGCGGTCAGCCGCAGCATCAGGTGCTGCCCCGGCAGATGCCCCGCCCACCCGGGCACCGCGAACCGGAACGTGGCCACGGCAGGCGTCTCCCGCCGGATCTCCGTCAGCGTCGCCGTCTGCCAGAGCGCCGCCGCCCGGTTGCTCACGGCGATACGGCCGGGCACGGCGAACCGCGTGGGCGGCTTGAACGCCGAAGTCGTCGCTGTCTCAGTCACCGGAGTACCGCTGCTCCTCCCACGGGTTGCCCCGCGCGTGATAGCCGTTCTGTTCCCAGAAGCCGGGCTCGTCGTGGTCGAGGAGCCGCAGGCCCGCGATCCACTTGGCGCTCTTCCAGAAGTACAGATGCGGCACCAGCAGCCGCGCCGGACCGCCGTGCTCCGCGGGCAGCGGCTTGCCGTCGTACTCCCAGGCGATCCAGGCGCGCCCGCCGGTGAGGTCGGCGAGCGGGAGGTTCGTGGTGTAGCCGCTGTGGGAGTACGCGACCGCGTGGGTGGCGGACGCGTCGGGCCGGACCATGTCCAGGAACGCGTCCAGCGGGGCGCCACCGAACCGCACGCCGAACTTCGACCAGCTCGTCACACAGTGGATGTCGCCCTCGTACGGCGACGTGGGCAGCGCGTGCGCCTCGTCCCAGTCCCAGGAGCGCGGCTCCGCCACCAGGCCGTCGATCCGGAACGTCCAGTCGGCGGGCGTCAGGTCGGGGGTGACCTCGGCCGACAGAACGGGCCAGTCGTCGCCGGCGTCGTACTGGCCGGGCGGCAGTCCGGGATTTTGGACGCGGGGGCGCCCGGTGAAGCCTCGTGTGACGTTCATGGGGGTCCAACGTGACGGCGGTGATTGCTGAGTCATGCAACCGTACGTGTCCGGGGTGAGTGCTCCGGCCCCGGGGCCGGGCGGCGATCGTTGCGGCCGCGTGAACTCTTCGGCAGCCCGGGAATAGGGGCTCGGCGATCTCCCTTGCCGCCTTCAGTCGGTGCCGGCGGACCTGACGGCCGACGACCAGGTGGCAGCAGATCAGAGCGGGAGAGCGCATGTCCGAGTACGCGAGTGGCAGCAAGGGTGCGGGGACCGTGCCGCACGTCCTCGACAATCCCGCGCTCGCCTCCCTCACCGGGCCGCACGCCCACTTCGCCGAGCGGCGCGGCCGGGTGCTGCGCTACCCGCTCGACGTGTCGCCGTGGCTGGCCCTCCCCGACGAGCCCGACGCGGACGACTGGGCCGACCTCGCGGCGCTGGCCGGCCCCGGTGCCGAGGTCCCGGTCCCGGCCTACAGCGCAGGCTTCCCGGCCCACTGGGAGGTGACCTTCGACCTGGCGGGCGTGCAACTCGTCGACGACGGGGTGGCCGCCGCACCGGACGACGAGGCCGTACGGCTGGGCCCCGCCGACGTGCCCGAGATGCTCGACCTCGTCGAGCGCACCCAGCCCGGCCCCTTCCTCCCCCGCACCGTCGAACTCGGCACCTACCTCGGCATCCGCCGGGGCGGCACCCTGGTCGCCATGGCCGGCGAGCGGCTGCACCCGCCGGGCTGGACCGAGATCAGCGCGGTCTGCACCGACCCGGCCTTCCGCGGTGCGGGCCTCGCCACCCGCCTCGTCCATGCCGTCGCCCACGGCATCCGCGAACGCGGCGAAACCCCCTTCCTTCACACCGCCGCAACCAACACGACCGCCATCCGCCTCTACGAGTCCCTCGGCTTCCGCCTACGCCGCACCACCCGTTTCATGGCGGCCCGGGTGCCCGCGGTCGGCGCGGGGGTTTAGCGGGCGGGCGACGGGCGGCATGCCCGGGGTGGCGCGCCCGGGGTGGCCGGCCGTGCGGTCGGGGGGCGTGCTGGGACGGCCGGCAGTGCCCTTCCAAGCCGTGCCGGGGAGCGGCGGCCATGCACGTCGCAGCGTGCCGGAAGCATCGGAGCCGTGCGCTCGAACCGCTCCCCGGCGGTGCCGCTCGTTCCCTTGTGGTCCTGTCGTGACCATGGGGTAGGGTTGCCGGGCCAGTCAGCACGTGGACCGAGGAGGTGAGACCCATTACCGCTGTGTCAGGTCGGGTGCTCTCACCTCAACGCGGCGCGGTGCATCGCCGATAGGCCACCGCGGGAGCGCCCTTCGGCCCACCGAAAGGCTCTCGGCTGTCATGCCACTTCTGTCAACCACCTCTGTCGTCACGGCACTTCGCGCCGCCGGTTGCGTCTTCGCCGAGGACGAGGCGGAGTTGATCCTCACCACCGCACCTTCCCCGGACGAGGCCGCCGCCATGGTGGACCGGCGCGTCGCCGGCCTGCCCCTCGAACTCGTCCTCGGCTGGGCCGAGTTCGCGGGCCTGCGCATCACCGTGGAACCCGGCGTGTTCGTCCCCCGCCGCCGCACCGAGTTCCTCGTCGAACAGGCCCTCGCCACCGTCGCCGGCGCCTCGGTCGTCATCGACCTCTGTTGCGGCT
Source organism: Streptomyces sp. NPDC057474 (assembly GCF_042802555.1). Classification (NCBI taxonomy): domain Bacteria; kingdom Bacillati; phylum Actinomycetota; class Actinomycetes; order Kitasatosporales; family Streptomycetaceae; genus Streptomyces; species Streptomyces sp. NPDC057474. The sequence continues at coordinate 6,005 of NZ_JBHVDX010000264.1, forward strand.
CCGGCGCGGTGGGCGCCGCGCTGGCCACGTCGCTCGAAGGGGCCGAACTCCACGTCGCCGACATCGATCCGGCGGCGGTCCGCTGCGCCCGCCGCAACATCGCGCCGCACGGCGGCCACGCCCACGAGGGTGACCTCTTCGCGGCGCTGCCCGCCCGCCTGCGGGGCCGCGTCGACATCCTCGCGGCGAACGTGCCGTACGTCCCGACCGACGAGGTCCCGCTCCTGCCGAGTGAGGCCCGCGACCACGAACCCCTCGTCGCTCTCGACGGTGGCGCGGACGGCCTCGACGTCCTGCGCCGGGTCGCCGCCGAGGCCCCCGAGTGGCTCGCCCCGGGCGGCTGTCTGCTCGTCGAGACGAGCGAACGCCAGGCACCGCTCGCCCTCGACACCTTCCTCCGATCCGGCCTCACCGCACGCGTGGCCGTCTCGGAGGAGATGTACGCCCACGTGGTGCTCGGCTCAAGACCCTGAGGCACCGAGTAGCCCGCGCGAGGATCCACGCGACCTGATGTGGCCTTGCCCTCAACCATTGTGCAACTAGTTGCATAAAAGGCGCGGCGTCGTCTACAACGTTGATGACGACGCCACGCACGGAGGACACCCATGAGCCGTTACCCGCACCTGCTGAGCCCTCTCGACCTGGGCTTCACCACACTCCCCAACCGCGTGCTCATGGGCTCCATGCACGTGGGCCTGGAGGAGGCCGCGCGCGGCTTCGAGCGCATGGCGGAGTTCTACGCGGCCCGAGCGCGCGGGGGAGTGGGCCTCATCGTCACCGGCGGCTTCGCGCCCAACGAGGCCGGACGCCCGTACGAGGGCGGCGCGAAGCTCACCACCGACGCCGAGGCGGAACAGCACCGGCAGATCACCGACGCCGTACACCGCGAGGGCGGCCGGATCGCGATGCAGATCCTGCACTTCGGGCGGTACTCCTACCACCGCGACCTGGTCGCGCCCAGCGCCCTCCAGGCCCCGATCAGCCCGTTCGTCCCGCACGCCCTCACCGACGCCGAGGTCGAGCAGACGATCGAGGACTACGCGAACGCGGCCCGGCTCGCCCGGCAGGCGGGGTACGACGGCGTCGAGATCATGGGCTCCGAGGGCTATCTGATCAACGAGTTCATCGCCGCCGGGACCAATCACCGCGACGACCGCTGGGGCGGCTCGTACGAGAACCGTATGCGTTTCCCCGTCGAGATCGTGCGCCGGGTGCGCGAGGCGGTCGGGGAGGACTTCATCATCGTCTACCGGCTGTCCATGCTCGACCTCGTGCCCGGCGGGTCCAGCTTCGACGAGGTGGTCACGCTGGCGAAGGCCGTCGAGGCGGCCGGGGCGACCATCATCAACACCGGCATCGGCTGGCACGAGGCCCGTATCCCCACCATCGCGACCTCGGTGCCGCGCGGCGCGTACACCTGGGTGACCAAGAAGCTCATGGGTGCGGTCTCGGTGCCGCTCGTGACGACCAACCGCATCAACACCCCCGAAGTGGCCGAGGAGTTGCTCGCCGACGGCCACGCCGACATGGTGTCCATGGCCCGCCCGATGCTCGCCGACCCCGACTTCGTCAAGAAGGCCCGTGAGGGCCGCTCCGATGCCATCAACACCTGCATCGGCTGCAATCAGGCCTGTCTCGACCACGTCTTCAGCGGCGAGATCACCTCGTGCCTGGTCAACCCGCGCGCCTGCCACGAGACGGAACTCGTCCTCTCCCCGACCCGGCTGCGCAAGCGTGTGGCGGTCGTCGGCGCGGGCCCGGCCGGGCTCGCCTGTGCCGTGAGCGCGGCCGAACGCGGCCACGGGGTCACGCTGTTCGACGCCGCGAGCGAGGTCGGTGGCCAGCTCAACGTGGCCCGCAAGGTCCCCGGCAAGCAGGAGTTCGACGAAACCCTGCGCTACTTCCGCCACCAGCTCGACGCGCACGGCGTCGACGTACGCCTGGACACGCGCGTCACGGCCGACGACCTCACGGCCTACGACGAGGTCGTCGTCGCCACCGGCGTCACCCCACGCACCCCCGAACTCCCCGGCGTCGACCACCCCAAGGTCCTGAGCTACCTGGACGTCCTGCGCGACGGCGCCCCCGTGGGCGACCGTGTCGCTGTCCTCGGCGCGGGCGGCATCGGCTTCGACGTCGCCGAGTACCTGACCGACGGCGGGGAGAAGACCGGCGAGGACCCTGCCGCGTACTTCCGTCAGTGGGGCGTCGACATGGACTACCGCGCCCCGGGCGGCCTGGCCGCCCCCGAGCGCCCCGCCCCGCCGCGCTCGGTCCACCTCCTCCAGCGCAAGACCTCCAAGGTCGGCGCCGGACTCGGCAAGACCACGGGCTGGATCCACCGCACCGAACTCAAGCACCGCGGCGTCACCATGGTCCCCGGCGTCCAGTACGACCTGATCGACGACGCCGGACTGCACGTCACCGTCGACGGCGTCCGCCAGGTGCTGGAGGTCGACACGGTCGTCCTCTGCACGGGACAGGACCCGCGCCGCGGCCTGTACGACGACCTGGTCGCCGCCGGGCGGTCCGCGCACCTCATCGGCGGCGCCGATGTGGCGGCCGAACTGGACGCCAAGCGGGCGATCAAGCAGGGGACGGAGCTGGCGGCCGGGCTGTAGGAGGCCCGGCCACGAGGCGCGTGCGGCTGTCGTGATCCCCGCCTTCCTAGGATGAGCCCATGTCACTCCCGCACGCGATCCTCACCGCCCTGCTCGAGAAGCCGTCGTCGGGCCTTGAGCTGACCCGGCGGTTCGACAGGTCGATCGGCTACTTCTGGTCGGCGACGCACCAGCAGATCTACCGCGAGCTGGGCAAACTAGAGGGCGAGGGCCTCATCCGGGCCCTGCCCTCCGAGCGGCCCGCCCGGGGGCAGAAGAAGAGCTACGAGGTCCTGCCGGCCGGACGTGACGAACTGGCCCGCTGGACCTCCGCGCCCCAGGACCCCAAGCCGTGGCGGGACGCGCTCTTCGTCCGGCTGCGCGCCGCCGCGGTGGTGGGCACGACCGGTCTTGAGGACGATATGAGGCGCCATCTCGGGCTTTATCAGCGGCAGTTGGCGGAGTACGAGGAGATCGAGAAGCGGGACTTCGGGCCCGGCCGGGACACGGCTCAGGACCGGCTCCAGCATCTGATCCTGCGGGCGGGAATCGACCTGCTGACCTTCTGGACCCAGTGGCTGACGAACGCCCTGGAGGAGTTCGAGACGCTGCCGGAGACCACCGGTGACAGTGGAGAAGGCGCGGGGAACGAGTAGGCGGCCGTCCGCGTCACGGGGCGACCGCTCACCCGGGGCTCTCAGAGGCGGTGCGGCTTCGCGCGGCGGCGCAGGTACCAGACGGCCGCCCCCGTGCCCGCGGCCACCAGTGCCCCGCCGCCCACGAGGGTGATGGTGCCGTACTCCCGGGTGGCTCCGCCGACACCGCCCATGACGCCCCGTGCCGGCGAGGCCGTCGTGGAGATGGTGGGGGTGGCGGCGGTGACGATGACGGACTGGGTGCCCGCCGTGGTCCCGTCCTTGCACACCCCGATCACGGTGTATGTACCCGGGCCCACGTTCGCCCAGGAGGCGGACTGGGTGGTGCTCGTACCGGTGAGCGTCGCCTGACGCCCCTGGGAGAAGTTCGCCTGCCCACTGGAGAGCAGCGAGGCGGTCCCGAACGTGCCGTTGGTGCTGTTGGGGCAATCGCTCGTGGTGACGGTGACCGAGGAGCCCGTGGTGCTCACCGAGATCCCCGTGGGGACGGCGACGGCCGACGGCGCGGTCAGGGCGATCGGCAGCACGGCGGCGGCCGACGTCAGGCCGGAGCGGAGGAGTAGCTGAGACGTACGCATGGTCTGCCCTCCAGCGGCACGGTGGCGGCACGTCCCTTGCACCGCCGAGGATCGGGAGACCCGTGCTGCCTCAGGGTGAGCCAACGTGCCCTTCGCCCCGCCCGCATGCGGGCGACACCCGGGCAGGTGACGGATTCCGCCGTGCGGGTGACCCGGCTCGTTCGGCGGCGGTCGCCCCGGCTCACCCGTCGGTGGCCGACAGACCGGCTCACTCGGCGGTGGTCACCGTCCGCTCCGCCGAGAACCCGCCCCAGGTCCCGTCCGGGAGCTTCGCGCGGATCTGTACCCGGTACGACACCCCGGCCTCCCGGCCCACGTAGAAGCTGTACGTGGCCCGGTCCCGGGGCGGGGTCCCGCCCCAGACGAGCGTGGTCGCCTGCCGCCCGTCGAGCTGGATCTCGTACTCCGTGATCACACCGTCGGCACGCGGCGGCAGCCAGGACAGTTCGATGGAGTACGCCCCGTCGGCCCGGCGTGTGCCGGCGCGGAAACCGGTGGGCGCGGTGCCCCGCCCGTCGTCCGCCCCCGGCGCGGTGGTGAGCCGTACGACCCGGCTCACGGGCGAGACGTTGTCCGCCGCGTCCCGCGCCCGCACGGAGAAGGTGTACCGGGTGCCGGACCGCAGCCCCGTGACCACGGCCGCCGTCTGCTCCCCGCCCACACTGTGGATCTTCGAGTCGCCCTGAAGGACGTCGTACGACACCACGTCCCGGTCGTCCGTCGACCGCCCCCACGACAACTGCACCGCCTTGCTCCCGACCACCTTTGCGTCGAGTCGCCCGGGGCGGGTCGGGGCCCGGCGGTCCGTCACCCCGGCGCCGGGCGTCGTGGCCCGGACCTCGGCACTGGGTGGTCCCAGGTCCCCGGCGGCGCTGCGGGCCCGGACCGTGAACACGTACGTGGTGGACGGTCGGAGCCGGGTGATGTCCACCATGTGCTCGCCGCCCGGCACGTCCTTCACCTTCGTGCCGCCCCGGTACACCTCGTACCCGGCGATCTCCGGCTCGCCGGACACCCGGTTCCACATGACGTGCACGCTGGTGGCGCTGCCCGCGGCGGCGGTGACGCCGGGTGGGGCCGACGGCGGTCGGCGACCGGGGCCCTCCTCCATCGCGCAGGCGGCCGTGAGGAGCAGCGGGCCGCAGAGCATCGGCACCAGGACGAGTGCCGGCACGGAATCGCGTCGCACGATTCTGCCCCCTCGATCGTCGAGCCACGGCGGGATTGGTCTGTACCTATCTCCCATGTATGACATGACTGACGCGGCCACATCAAGGGGTGGGTGGGGAGCGAATGAGTGCCGGCCGGATGCTCCGCCCGACGGACGTGGTGGCTGCGACGCGGTTCACGGCACGGCGCGCGGCTACGTATGCTGCTGCTTCGGCACGGCGTGAACTCGATTGCCATTCACGTCAGTTCACGTCGTGCGGCGCAGGCCGCTGTCGTCGCCGATCCCACGCCGACGAGAGCGGCCGAGCGGCCGGGGCCGAGTTGGGCCCGGGCCCTCGGCCGCGCGCTTGTGCGGAGGATGTCGTGATCCGTCCGGCCCCCTCCCGGTAGCCGTCCTCTCCGACCCGCACCACCGTTGGGTGAGTGTCCGTCATGTCCCCTTCCCGGAGAGGGTTCCTCATCGTGCGTGTCCGCTCGTTGACGTTGGCCGCCGTCGGCGCCGCCCTGCTGGCCCCCGTCGCCCTGCCCGCGCTGGCCCACCCGCAGCGGCCCCTGCAACGTGAGGGCAGTGTGACCGCCGCCGACCTGCTGGCCAGGGCGCGCGGCTGCGTCCGGGTGTCCGAGGGGCTCTACAGCGGTGACGCCGGCACTCCCGCCGTCATCCCCGTCTGCGGTGTCGACGGCGCGGTGTTCTGGAAGGCCGACATGGACATCGACTGCGACGGCCGGCCGGGCCCGCGCTGCAACCGCGACAGCGACCCGTGGTTCCAGCCCGCCACGTCCTTCCTGCAGTCCGACGGCCGGTACCTCAACTCCGAGATTCTGCCGTTCGTCGTCGTCCCCGCCGCGAGCCGTACGTGGGACTACCGGGTCCACGGCATCAGGGGTGGTTCGGTCGCCGCCGTCATCCACGAGGACCGCGTCCAGTACGCCGTCGTCGGCGACACCGGCCCCCGGAACATCATCGGCGAGGCCTCGTACGCCACGGCCGAGGCCCTCGGAATCCGCCCCGACCCGCGCAGCGGCGGCACCGACTCAGGCGTCACCTACATCGTCTTCGAGGACTCCAAGGTGACCCCGATCGAGGACCACGAGGCGGCGGTGGAACAGGGGGAGGAGCTGGCGCGGAAGTGGGTGGAGGGGGTGGCGATGCGTGGCGGGGCGTCTATGCGTGGCGGGGCGGTGAACTGACCACGGCTTCGGGGTCTGTCGCCTGATCAGGCGACAGA
>NZ_JBHVDX010000265.1:0-12182 GCF_042802555.1 Streptomyces sp. NPDC057474
GCCCTGCCGCCAAGACCGCACAAGCCGCGAAGGTGCCACAGGGGCACCGGCGGCTCCTCACCCGCCGGGACAGGCTCACCTGGGCCTGATGGCGGGTCTGCCGACGATCCTGCACGTCGCCCTCGTGTGGGTGACGGCGCTGGCCTCGATCGCGCTGGCCTTCACCACCTGGGACGGCATCGGCTTCGACTCGATCAAGTGGGTCGGGCTGGACAACTTCACGCTGGGTGCCAACAAGGGCTGACAGCCCGCCCCTTCCCCTACACATCTCGGAGTACCACCCATGAATGCCGAACGCCACCTTCGCCTTCCCGGCATCGCCTACGGCGGTGACTACAACCCCGAGCAGTGGCCCGAGGAGGTCTGGGCCGAGGACATGCGCCTGATGCGCGAGGCCGGGGTGAACATGGTCAGCGTCGGCATCTTCTCCTGGGCACTGCTGGAGCCCGCGGAGGGCGTGTACGACTTCTCCCGCCTGGACAGGATCCTCGCCCTGCTCCACGAGAACGGCATCGCCGCCGACCTGGCCACCCCCACGGCCGCCCCGCCGGCCTGGTTCTTCCGGGCCCACCCGGACGCCCTGCCGGTCGACAAGGACGGCCGCACCCTCTCGTACGGCAGCCGCCAGACCTTCTGCCCGTCGAGTCCCGCCTACCGAAGGGCGTCCCTGCGCATCACCGAGGCACTCGCCGAGCGCTACGCCGACCACCCGGCCGTCGCCATGTGGCACGTCCACAACGAGTACGGCTGCCACACCCCGGCCTGCTACTGCGACACCAGCGCCGCCTCCTTCAGGAACTGGCTGCGGGCGAAGTACGGCGACGACCTGGACGCCCTCAACCACGCCTGGGGCACCACCTTCTGGAGCCAGTGGTACTACGACTGGGACGAGATCCTGCCGCCCCGCACCACCCCGGCCCCGCCCAACCCCACCCACCGGCTGGACTGGCGCCGCTTCTGCTCCGACGAACTCCTCTCGCTGTGCACCGCCGAACGCGAGGTGCTGCGCCGGGCCTCTCCGGACCTCCCCGCGACCACCAACTTCATGGTCCTGCGCACCTTCGACGCCCTCGACTACTGGCGCTGGGCACCGGAGCTGGACATCCTCTCCAACGACCACTACCTGATGTCCGACGACCCGGAAGCCGAGATCGACATCGCCCTCAGCGGCGACCTGATGCGCTCACTCGCCGACGGCCCGTGGCTGCTCATGGAGCACTCGACCGGCGCCGTCAACTGGCAGCAGGTCAACCGCGCCAAGCAGCCGGGAGAGATGCGGCGCAACGCCCTCGCGCACGTGGCCCGTGGCGCGGACGGCGTTCTCTTCTTCCAGTGGCGCGCGGCGAAGGCGGGCGCCGAGCAGTGGCACTCGGCGATGCTGCCGCACGCCGGAACCGACAGCCAGATCTGGCGGGACGTCGTCCAGTTGGGGAGAGACTTGAAGGCGCTGGCCGAGGTACGGGACACCACGGTCTCGGCCGAAGTGGCGATCGTCTGGGACTGGGACGCCCGGTGGGCCCTGGAACTGCCCTCCCAGCCCAGCGGCGAGCTGCGCTACCAGGACCTGGTGCGTGACTGGTACACCCCCCTGTGGCGAACCGGGGTCGCCGTCGACTTCGTACGCCCCGACGACCCGGGCCTCGACCGCTACCGACTCGTCCTGGTGCCGTCGCTGTACCTGGTGACGGAGGCGGCCGCAGCGAACCTCTCCCGGTTCACCGAAGGCGGGGGCACACTGGCCGTCGGCTTCCACAGCGGCATGGTCGACGAGAACGGCCACGTGTACCTGGGCGGCTACCCCGGCGCGTTCCGCGATGTGCTCGGCGTGGTCACCGACGAACTCTTCCCCCTGCTGCCGGGAGAGACGACCGGCCTGACCGGCGACGTGCCCGCGGGCGCCACCGCCGACCTGTGGTCGGAACGCATCCGGCTCACCGGCGCACAGGCCGTCGCCTCCCACGCCGACGGCCCACTGGCCAGCCACCCCGCCGTCACCCGGCACCAGCACGGCGACGGCACCGCCTGGTACCTGGCCACCCACCCCGACCCGCACACCCTCGCCGACCTGCTCCACCGCATCCGCCGGGAGGCGGGCGTCACACCGGCGCACGAGGCGCCCGCCGGGATCGAGATCGTCCGGCGCCGCGGCACCGAGGCCGACTACCTGTTCCTCATCGACCACACCGGGAAGGGGGCCGAAGCGCCCGCCAAAGGCGTCGAACTGCTCACCGGCGCACCGGTCACCGGAACCGTCACCGTTCCGCCGGGAGGCGTCGCCGTCGTCCGCGAGTCACGCTGATCCGTATGCCGCGGTGACCGGTCCGCAGCACCGCACCAGGTACGCGGTCCGGTCACTTCCGGTGTACCTGGATCATGTCCGCGAAGTGGTCGACGCCGTTGGTCCGTTCCTGGTGCGTCGTCACGAACTGACCGATCAGGCACGGGCGGCGATGGAGCCGGGCGCCGACTCCGCCGCGGATGAGCCGCCCTGTCCGTGACCGGCGGCACGTCGGGTGACGTCCACGCTCGCTGCCAAGGACGTGGCGTTCAGGGAAGCCACGGTGACGCTCGAGGCTCGCCATCAGGCCATCAGGCCATCAGGCCATCAGGCGTGGAGCGCGTCGATCAGGGCCTTGGTGACCTCCTCCGTCGTGGCCGTGCCGCCGACGTCGCGGGTGAGGATCCTGCTGCGGTCGTGGCCTCGATCGCCTTGTGCAGGCGGGCCGCCCGGTCGGGCAGGCCGAAGTGCTCCAGCATCAGCGCCGCGCTGCCGACCGCGCCGATCGGGTTGGCGAGGTCCTGGGCCCGCGATGTCCGGGGCGGTACCGGCACCGGCTCGAACATGAGCTTCTGGCCGGCCAGGTCCTCGGGCCGGATCGTGACGTCGTCCTCGGCGATGCCCGTGGCGTCCTCGCGTACGTCAGTGCCGGCCCCGCCAGGAGCAGGCTGCCGTTCCTCTGACCGGTACGGGAACGCTCAGTACCGCGCCCGAGGCCGCGGTCGGGTTCTTCACCCCGTAGCGGGCCGTGGTGACGTAGAGGCGGTTGTCGCCGGGGTGCAGACACACCGACGTGGGGTGGGGGGCGGGCACGGTCAGGGTGTGGAGCAGGTGGCCGTCGGGATGGTAACGGCGGACCGTGCCGGCGCCCCACATCGCGACCCACAGGCAGCCCTCCTCGTCGACGGTCATCCCGTCGGGGCTGCCTTCGCCGTCGCGCAGTCGGGCGAAGGTCTCCGGGCCGCCGACGAGGTCGCCGGAGGCGGGGTCGACCCGGCAGCGGAGGAGGGTGCCGACGGCCGTGTCGGCGAGGTACATGGTCGTGCCGTCGGCGGTGAAGGCCGGGCCGTTGGCGATGGTCAGGCCGTCGAGGACGCGTACCACCGTGCCGTCGGGGTCCGTTCGGTAGAGCGAGCCCGCGCCGGAGGTGCCGTCGTAGGCCATGCTGCCGGCCCAGAAGCGGCCTGCGGGGTCCGCGACACCGTCGTTCATCCGGCTGGGCACCGGGTTGCGGTCCTCAGGTCGGTCCAGCCATTCCAGCGCGCCGTCGGCGGTGAGCAGAGCGACGCCGGTGCCCGCGGCGGCGATCCACGCCCCGGGCCGGTCCCCCACCGGCGCGACAGCGCCCAACGGCACATCGAGTCGGGCCAGTTGGCGCGGGGTCGCCGGGTCGGTGCCGTCGGGGAGTTCGAAGAGCCGACCGCTGAGGATGTCGACGTACACGTACCGGCCGCCGATCCAGCGGCCGCCCTCGGCGAGTTCGTACGCGCCGTCCACGACGACCGCCGTCGGCGCTGATGCAGATGTCATGATCAGTCCTTCCGGTCAGCGAATGGTCGTGCCGTCGGGCTCGTCGAACAGACCGAGTTCGTCCCGGGTCGGCAGGCCCTCCCAGTCACCCCGGGTGGCGACGGCGAAGGCCGCGGTGGTGACCGCCCGGTGCAGACGGGCGGGGGCGTCCGCGCCGTCGAGGTGTCCGGACAGGTATCCGGCCACGAAGGCGTCGCCCGCGCCGACCAGATCGACCGCGTCGACCTGTCGTGCCGCGCAGTCGGTCGGCCCGACGTTGGTGAAGCTGGTCGCGCCACGTGCGCCGCGTTTGACGACCACCTCGTTGACGCCCGCGGCCAGGATGCTGCGCACGGCCTCGGACTCGTCCGCGCCGGGCCGTTCCAGCACAAGTGGCAGCTCGTCCTCGGAGGCGATGAGCAGGTCGGTGCGGGCCAGCAGCGGCCTGAGCACTGTGCGGGCGCGGTCCGCGGTCCACAGCCGGGAGCGGTGGTTGACGTCGAGGCACACGGTGATGCCGGCCTCGCGAGCGGTCGTGGCGGCGGCCAGGGCGGCCTCGGCCGCGGACGCGCTGAGCGCCGGTGTGATGCCGGTCAGGTGCAGGATGCGGGAGCCGGGGTCGAGCGCGGGCAGTACGTCGGCCGGTGTGACGGCCGAACCGGCGGAACCGGCGCGGTAGTAGTTGACGCGCGTGAGCGTGCCCAGGCGGGGTTCGGTCAGCAGCAGCCCCGTGGGCCGGCCGGTGTCGTCGGTGATCACGTGCTCGGTGTCGATGCCCTCGGCGCGCAGGGTGCGCAGTACGAGCGCGCCGAGTTCGTCCGCGCCGACCCGGCCGGCCCAGCGCACCCGGTGTCCGAGCCGGGCGAGGCCGATGGCGACGTTGGACTCGGCTCCCGCCACGGACAGGCCGAGACTGCCGCCCAGCCGCAGCGCGCCCTGCGCCCGGAGCGCCGCCATCGTCTCGCCGAAGGTCACCACCTCCGGTGGAGCCGGGGTCGTCACGGCGTCTCCCCGGCGGCCACCTTGCGGAACTCGGCCGCGCGGGCGCGCAGTTGCTCCAGGTCGCCGCCGTCGGCCGCGTCCCCGACGAGGGGTGAGCCGACCCCGACGGCGAGGGCACCCCGGTCCAGGTAGGCGCGGACGGCCGGCGCGTCCACTCCCCCGACCGGCACGAACTGCACCTCGGGGAAGGGGTCGCGCAGGGCCCGCAGATAGCCGGGGCCGCCGAGGGAGCCGGGGAAGAGTTTGATCGCGGCGGCGCCCCGGGCCAGGGCGGTTTCTATCTCGGTCGGTGTCAGGGCGCCCATCAGCACGGGTATGCCGTAGGGCTCCAGGCCGTCGACGAGTGCCGGGGTGACGAGGTAGGAGGCACCGGCGTCGACGGCGCGGGCGGCGTCCGCGGCCGACCGGACGGTTCCGGCGCCGAGCAGCGCGTCGGGGCCGAGTTCGGCGCGCGCCTGCCGGATCACGGTCAGCGCGTCGGCGGTGGTCAGCGAGACCTCGACGGCCGCGACACCTTCCTCGGCGAGGGTATGTACGGTGCGCAGTGCCGCGGCGGGGTCCTTGCCGCGGACGATCGCCAACAGGCGGTGGGCGCGGAGCGATTCCACCAGGTTCATGGGAGCGGGCTCTCCTTGGGCGTGAGGGTGCGGGGGCCTTGCGGTGGTCACCATTCGGTGAACGCTCCGTCGGCTCCCCGCCATACGGGGTTGCGCCAGCGGTGTCCGGTCTCGGCGGCGCGGCGTACCGCCTTCTCGTCGATCTCGACGCCGAGACCCGGGCGGGACCCGGGGGCGGCGTAACCGTCCTCGAAGCGGAAGGGTTCGGGGTCCATCACGTACTCCAGCAGGTCGGCCTGCTGGTTGTAGTGGATGCCCATGCTCTGTTCCTGGATGAGGAAGTTGGGCACGGAGAAGGCGATCTGCAGGCTGGCGGCCAGGGCGATCGGGCCGAGGGGGCAGTGGGGGGCCATGGTGACGTCGTAGGTCTCGGCCATGGCGGCGATGCGGCGGACCTCGGAGATGCCGCCGGCGTGCGAGAGGTCGGGCTGGGCGACGGCGATTCCGCTGGCCAGTACCTCGCGGAAGTCCCAGCGGGAGTAGAGGCGTTCGCCGGTGGCGAGCGGGATGTTCGTGGACTCGACCAGGCTGCGCAGGTTGCCCGAGTGTTCCGGCGCCACGGGTTCCTCGACGAACAGCGGGTGCAGTGGCTCCAGTTGGGGCAGCAGGCGGCGGGCCATGGCGGTGGAGGCCCGGCCGTGGAAGTCGACGGCGATGTCCCGTTCGTCGCCGAGCACTTCGCGGACGGCGGCGACGCGTTCGACGACCTGTGCGGTGCGTGCCGGGGTGTCGATCGGCGCGAGTTCGGCCGAAGCGTTCATCTTGACGGCGGTGAAGCCCGCCTTCACCTGTTCCTCGGCGAGCTCCGCCACGTCGCTGGGGCGGTCGCCGCCGATCCAGGCGTACATCCGGACCCGGTCGCGTACGGGGCCGCCGAGGAGGCGGTGCACCGGGACGCCGTAGGTCTTGCCGGCGATGTCCCACAGCGCCTGGTCGATGCCGGCGACGGCGCTGGAGAGGATGGGGCCGCCCCGGTAGAAGCCGCCCTTGGTGAGTACCTGCCAGTGGTCCTCGATGCGCAACGGGTCCCGGCCGACGAGGTGGTCGGCCAGTTCATGGACCGCCGCGCGTACGGTCTCGGCGCGTCCCTCGATCACGGGCTCGCCCCAGCCGGTGACGCCCTCGTCGGTGGCCACGCGCAGGAACAGCCAGCGCGGAGCCACCAGGAACGTCTCAAGTCCGGTTATCTTCAAGGAAGTTCCTTAGGCAGCGGGTCGGTCGCTACGTCGTCGTGGTCGTCCCGGGCCCGTACGGCGGCCAGGTCGTCGGACGCCTGGGCCAGGAGGGACTCGACGGCGGCCACGGCGGCGTCCGGGTCGCCCGCTTCGACCGCGTCCAGCAGTTCCTGGTGCACGGGGATGGAGTCGGAGAAGTGCCGGGCGCCGTGCACGATCCGGTCGCGGATGCGCAGGCCGGCCTCGATGACGACCTCCATCCGGCTGAGCAGTTCGTTGTGCGCGGCGTCCAGCAGGGCGCGGTGGAAGGCCAGGTCGGCCTCGACCATCGCGTCCGCGTCCGTGCCGGCCGCGGCCATCGCGTCGAGCGCCTGCCGCATCGCGTCCAGGTCGGAGTCGGTGCGGCGGGTCGCGGCGAGGCGGGCTCCGGCGGGCTCGACGATCACGCGGACCTCGGCGAGGTCCTCCAGGAAGCCGTCGGTGGGAGCGCTGCTGCCCTGCCAGCGCAGCAGGTCGCTGTCGAGCAGGTTCCAGTCGGCGCGAGGCCGGATGGTCGTACCGCGTTTCTGCTTCGACTCGAGCAGGCCCTTGGACGCCAGCACGCGCAGCGCCTCGCGTACCACGGTCTTGCTGACGCCGAGTTCCGTCTCGAACTTGATCGGGTCCACCACGGAGCCGGGAGGGTAGTCGCCGCGGATGATGCGTCGGCCCAGTTCCTCCACCGCCTGGCCGTGCAGCCCCCTACCGGGATGGGTCACCACGTTCTCCGTTTCCGTTCAGGTCCTGAAGCGCTGTGCGCGACGCTCACGAGGACTCCTTCATGACGCTCCATCCTCCATCGACCACCAGGCTGGCTCCGGTCACATAGGAGGCGTCCGCCGATGCCAGGAAGGCGACGGCGGCCGCCACCTCCTCCGGCTGTCCGAACCGCTTGGCCGCCGTCGCCACCACACTGCGCTCCCGGTCGGGCTCCGGGATCCCGTCCCAGGCGGCGGTGAGGATGGGGCCGGGCAGCACCGTGTTGACCCGGATGTCCGGACCGTACTCGACGGCCAGCTGCCGCCCCAGCGAGCACAGCGCACCCTTCGCGGCGGCGTAGGCGGCATGGCCCGGCAACCCGATGACCGCGTGCACCGAGGAGGTCAGAACGACGGAGCCCTGGGCCTCGCGCAGCATGGCCGCGAACGTCTTCATCGCCCGCCAGGCGGGCTTGAGCAGCACGGCCATCTGACCGTCCCACTCGGCCTCGCTCAGTTCGTGGGCAGGCTTGTTGAGCTGGGCGAAGGCGTTGCTGTGCAGCACGTCCAGCCGTCCGTGGTGCTCCTCGACGTGGCGGGCCAGGTTCTCCCAGTCGGCGGCCGAGGTGACATCGCAGCGTATGTACTCCGCACGACCTCCCTGGCCGGTGATGGCGGCCGTGACCTCCTTGCCCGCAGTGTCGTCCACGTCCGTGACGACGACCGTCGCGCCCTCGGCGGCGAGTCTGTGAGCCGTGGCCGCGCCGATGCCGTGGGCGGCGCCGGTGATCACCGCAACGCGCCCGCTCATCCTGCGGCATTCCGTCATCGCTCGTGTCTCCCCTCGTGACTGTCTACGCACCCACCATAGCTCTTTCAATTAATTATGAATATATCTTGACGGGGTGGCCGGGCCGCTCCAAAACTGACCCGCATGCAACAAGCATCTCCAGCCCCGATCGACAGCCGGCGGCGCCCGCGCCCGGCCGGAATCGCCTTCGGCGGCGACTACGACCCCGAGCAGTGGCCCGAGGGGGTACGGGCCGAGGACATGGCGCTCATGAAGGAAGCGGGCGTCTCCATGGTGACGGCCGGGATCTTCTCCTGGGCGAAGGTCGAACCCCTTCCCGGCGAGTTCGACTTCACCTGGTTCGACCGGGTCATGGACAACCTCGCCGGAGCGAGCGCGGCCGTGTGCCTGGCCACCATGACGGCGCCCCGCCGCCATGGCTGTCCCGACTGCACCCCGAGATCCTTCCCGAGACAGCCGACGGCCGCCGCATGTGGCCCGGCGGACGACAGCGCTACTGCCCCTCCAGCGGCGTCTCCCGCGAGTACGCCACCCGCCTGGTCGAGCGGCTGGCCACCCGGTACGCCGACCATCCGGCGCTGGAGATGTGGCACATCGGAAACGAGTACGGCTGCCACACCCCGCAGTGCTGGTGCGACGAGTCCGCGGCCGATTTCAGGCGCTGGCTGGTCGAGCGGCACGACGGTATCGAGGCGCTCAACGACGCCTGGTCGACGGCCTTCTGGGCCCAGCACTACGAGAGCGCACTGACCGAGCCGTAGACAACCGATCGAGCCGCAGAAGAAGTCACAAGGGACACAAGGGACAGATATGAACAGTTCGCCACCCTCGCGGAGGTCTGCACTCGGGTGGGGTGTCGGGGCACTCGCCGCGCTTCCGGCCCTCTCCGCCTGCGGCCAGACCGTCGGAGCCGCCCGCACGACCCGGCAGACAGCCACACGCCCCGGCCAGAAGGTGAAACTCGTCTTCTGGACCTGGGTGCCGATGCAGAAGACCGTCGACCTGTGGAACCGGACGCACCCCGACATCCACGTCGAGATGCAGACCATCCCCCAGAACGTGCAGGGCGGCTACCAGAAGATGCACGCCTCGCTGACGGCCGGGAACCCCCCGGACCTCGCGCAGGTCGAGTACCACGAGCTTCCCGGTTTCATGCTGGTCAACGGCCTGACGGACCTGAGCGCGTACGGTGCCGACGAGCTGCGCGACAGCTACGTGCCGTGGCAGTGGAACCAGGGCGTATTCGACGGGCGGGTCCGTACCATCCCGCAGGCGTCGGGCCCGATGGGCCTCTTCTACCGCAAGGACCTCTTCGAGAAGTGGGGCATCGAAACTCCCGCCACCTGGGCCGATTTCGAACAGGCCGCCCGCATGGTCAAGGCCCGCGGCGGCGGCGCCCGGCTGTGCACGTTCGCGCCCAACCAGCCCAGCTGGTTCGCCGCGATGTGCTGGCAGCGTGGTGCACGGTGGATACGGACCCAGGGCGACGACTGGATCGTCGCCCTGGACGACGATCTCTCGCGTGAGGTGGCCGACTTCTGGGAGCGGATGGTCCGTGACGACCTCGTGTTCGTCGGGCCCGACATGTCCAGCGCCTGGTTCAGGCAGGCCCAGACCGGACAGATCTCCGCCTGGGTCGGGCCGCAGTGGGGCGACGCCATGCTGCGCAGCAACGCACCGGGCACCAAGGGGAAGTGGCGGGTCGCTCCCCTGCCGCAGTGGACTCGGGGAGACAACGCCTCCGCCAACTGGGGCGGATCGTCCACCGCCATCCTCCAGGGCACGCGCCACCCGCGTGAGGCGCTGCAGTTCGCGCACTGGGTCAACACCGACCCCAAGGCCGTCGACCTGAACATCTCGGTCGGCTACGGCTGGCCCGCCGCCACCGGCGTCTTCCGCGGATCGGCACTCGACAAGCCCGACCCGTTCTTCGGCGGCCAGCGGTACAACGACGTGTTCACCGCGTCCGACCGGGCCATCGACACCTCCTGGAAGTGGTCCCCCACCACGGACGCCGACTTCGCCCAGCTCGGAGACGCCTTCGGCGCCGCCATCGCCGGAGACGGCTCGCTCGCCTCGTCACTGGCCGGCGCGCAGAAGAACACCGTGGACAACCTGCTGGCCAAGGGCCTCAAGGCGAGGAGCGCGTGATGAGCACCGCGATCAGCCGGACGAAGAAGTCCGCACCGGGCGGCAGGCGCTCCGCTCGCCCGGACCGGGCGGCATGGACGTTCCTCCTCCCCTTCGTCGCCCTCTTCCTGTTCACCTTCGTCCTTCCGCTCGGCTACGCCATCTACCAGAGCATGCTCAAGCCGGTCCGCTCCGGTTCGCTGGGCCTGGGTCCGGCCACCGTCGGCTTCGCCGGGCTGGACAACTACTCCCTCGCCCTGCAGCAGTCGGCCTTCCTGGAGAGCTTCGCGCGGGTGCTGCTCTTCGGCGTCGTGCAGATCCCGGTGATGCTGCTGCTGGCCACCGCGCTGGCACTGGCCCTCGACACGCTCTCCCAGCGCTGGGCGGGCATCCTGCGTGCCGCCTACTTCCTGCCGTACGGCGTCCCCGGGGTCATCGCCTCGATCCTGTGGGGCTTCCTGTACGTACCGGGCGTGAGCCCGATCGTCGACCTGCTCGGCAAGGCCGGACTCGCTCCCGACTTCCTCGGCTACGACACCGCGCTGTGGTCCATAGCCAACATCGTGATCTGGGAGTTCGCCGGCTACAACATGCTGGTGATCGTCGCCCAGCTCAAGGCGATCCCGCAGGAGCTCTACGAGGCCGCGCGCATCGACGGAGCCGGCGCATGGCAGACGGCGATCCGGATCAAACTGCCCCTGGCCCGGCCCGCCCTCGTACTCACCGGCGTCTTCTCCATCATCGGCACACTGCAACTGTTCGCCGAGCCACTGGTCATCAAGCCACTGACCTCGACGGTCACCAGCTCGTACACACCGAACCTCAGTGCCTACAACGAAGCCTTCGCCAACAACAACATCTACCTCGCCGCAGCCGAGTCGGTGATCCTCGCCCTCGTCGCGAGCGTGCTGTCCTTCGGCTTCCTCAGCCTGGTGAACCGCAGGAAGGGAAGGGATGCACGGTGAGCGTGTCCACACCCCCCGTCAAGAAGCCGACGGCCGCCTCCGGCCACGCTCCACGGGCCGCCGGAGAACGCCGTACCGGCAGGCCGCGCCGCGGCGTGAAGCCCTCGCGGATCCTGCTCGTCGCACTGCTGACCGTCGCGGCGCTCTACTTCCTGCTGCCCGTCTACTGGCTGCTGGTGGCCTCCACCAAGAGCGGTGCCGACCTCTTCGGCACCTTCGGACTGTGGTTCTCCGACCCGCAGTGGCTGCACAACCTGTCGCAGGTCTTCTCCTACGACGACGGTGTGTTCTGGAACTGGACCTGGAACAGCATCCTGTACGCGGGAGTCGGCGGCGCGCTCGCGACCCTGCTCGCGTGCGCCGCCGGGTACGCCCTCGCCGTGTACCGCTTCCGCGGTCGGGAGACGGTCTTCAGGGTGGTGCTCGCCGGTGTGCTGCTGCCCAGCACCGCTCTCGCACTCCCCTTGTACCTGCTGTTCAGCAAGGTGGGCCTGGCCAACACCTACTGGGCCGTGCTGATCCCCAGCGTGGTCAGCCCGTTCGGGGTGTACCTGTGCCGCATCTACGCCGAGGCGGCGGTGCCCGTCGAGATGCTGGAGGCGGCACGGGTCGACGGCGCCGGCGAATGGCGGATCTTCGGCACCCTCGTCCTGCGCACGATGACGCCCGCTCTGGTGACCGTCTTCCTCTTCCAGTTCGTCGGCATCTGGAACAACTACTTCCTGCCGCTGGTCATGCTCTCCGACGACCGCAAATACCCCATCACCCTGGGCCTGACGACCTGGCAGTCGGCGGCCGACCGCAATCCCGAGCTCTACCAGCTCACGATCGGCGGAGCGTTCCTGTCGATCCTCCCGCTGGCCGCCGCGATGCTCGTCCTGCAGCGCTTCTGGCGTTCCGGTCTGACCCAGGGCAGCGTCAAGGGCTGACACACAGTGGCGCGTGCCCGGCGCGGAAC
>NZ_JBHVDX010000266.1:0-12163 GCF_042802555.1 Streptomyces sp. NPDC057474
CCCGGTGGCGGCGGCGGTCGTCCCGGTGGTCCCGGTGGCGGCGGCGGTCGTCCGGGTGGCGGCGGCTTCGCCGGCCGTCCCGCTGGTCCCGGTGGCGGTGGCGGCGGTTTCGCCGGTCGTCCCGGTGGTCCCGGTGGCGGTGGCGGCGGTTTCGCCGGTCGTCCCGGTGGTCCCGGTGGCGGTGGCGGTCGTCCCGGCTTCGGCGGTCGTCCCGGTGGTCCGGGTGCCCGTGGTGGCACGCAGGGCGCCTTCGGCCGTCCCGGCGGTCCCGCGCGTCGCGGTCGCAAGTCGAAGCGGCAGAGGCGCCAGGAGTACGAGGCCATGCAGGCCCCGTCGGTCGGCGGCGTGATGCTGCCTCGCGGCAACGGACAGTCCGTCCGCCTGTCGCGCGGTGCGTCGCTCACCGACTTCGCCGAGAAGATCGGCGCCAACCCGGCGTCGCTCGTCGGCGTGATGATGAACCTCGGCGAGATGGTCACTGCCACGCAGTCCGTCTCCGACGAGACGCTGAAGCTCCTCGCGGACGAGATGAACTTCATCCTCGAGATCGTCAGCCCGGAGGAGGAGGACCGCGAGCTTCTCGAGTCCTTCGACATCGAGTTCGGCGAGGACGAGGGTGGCGAGGAGTTCCTCGTCGCGCGTCCGCCGGTCGTGACCGTCATGGGTCACGTCGACCACGGTAAGACCCGCCTCCTCGACACCATCCGCAAGACGAACGTCGTCGCGGGCGAGGCCGGCGGAATCACGCAGCACATCGGTGCGTACCAGGTCGCGACCCAGGTCAACGACGAAGAGCGCAGGATCACCTTCATCGACACCCCGGGCCACGAGGCGTTCACCGCCATGCGTGCCCGTGGTGCGAAGTCGACCGACATCGCGATCCTCGTGGTGGCGGCCAACGACGGTGTGATGCCCCAGACGATTGAGGCGTTGAACCACGCCAAGGCGGCCGACGTGCCGATCGTGGTCGCGGTCAACAAGATCGACGTCGAGGGCGCCGACCCGACCAAGGTGCGCGGTCAGCTCACCGAGTTCGGTCTGGTGGCCGAGGAGTACGGCGGCGACACGATGTTCGTCGACATCTCCGCCAAGCAGGGTCTGAACAT
Organism: Streptomyces sp. NPDC057474; assembly: GCF_042802555.1. NCBI lineage: Bacteria > Bacillati > Actinomycetota > Actinomycetes > Kitasatosporales > Streptomycetaceae > Streptomyces > Streptomyces sp. NPDC057474. The sequence continues at coordinate 1,107 of NZ_JBHVDX010000266.1, forward strand.
CGACTCCCTGCTGGAGGCCGTGGTCCTGACCGCGGACGCCTCGCTCGACCTGCGGGCCAACCCCCAGCAGGACGCGCAGGGTATTGCGATCGAGTCCCACCTCGACCGCGGCCGCGGTGCCGTCTCGACGGTCCTGGTCCAGCGCGGCACGCTGCGCATCGGCGACACGATGGTGGTCGGCGACGCGTACGGCCGTGTCCGGGCGATGCTCGACGACAACGGCAACAACGTCGAGGAAGCGGGTCCGTCGACCCCCGTCCTGGTCCTGGGTCTCACCAACGTCCCGGGCGCCGGCGACAACTTCCTCGTCGTCGACGAGGACCGTACGGCCCGTCAGATCGCCGAGAAGCGCGCGGCGCGTGAGCGCAACGCCAACTTCGCCCGCCGGGGTGTCCGGTTCTCCCTGGAGAACCTGGACGAGGCCCTCAAGGCCGGTCTGGTGCAGGAACTCAACCTCATCATCAAGGGCGACGCGTCCGGTTCGGTGGAGGCTCTCGAGTCCTCGCTGCTCCAGCTCGATGTCGGCGAAGAGGTCGACATCCGCGTCCTGCACCGCGGCGTGGGTGCGGTCACCGAGTCGGACATCGACCTGGCGACCGGCTCCGACGCGATCGTCATCGGCTTCAACGTCCGCGCTGCGGGCCGCGCGGCGCAGATGGCGGAGCGCGAGGGCGTCGACGTCCGGTACTACTCGGTGATCTACCAGGCCATCGAGGAGATCGAGGCGGCCCTCAAGGGCATGCTCAAGCCGGAGTACGAGGAGGTCGAGCTCGGCACGGCGGAGATCCGCGAGGTCTTCAAGTCGTCCAAGCTGGGCAACATCGCCGGTGTCCTGGTCCGCTCGGGCGAGGTCAAGCGCAACACCAAGGCGCGCCTCGTCCGCGACGGCAAGGTCATCGCGGAGAACCTCACCATCTCCGGTCTGCGTCGCTTCAAGGACGACGTCACCGAGCTCCGCGAAGGCTTCGAGGGCGGTATCAACCTCGGAAACTTCAACGACATCAAGATCGACGACGTCATCGCGACGTACGAGATGCGCGAGAAGCCGCGTTCGTAACCAGCGGTGGTTCATGCCGGCCGGGGGTGACTTGTTCACCGCCGGCCGGTGTGGCCGTTCCTGGGGGCTGCGCCCCCGGGCCCCCTGCAAAACAATCCCGTCGAGGGTGTCCGCCTTTCGTTGTACGGTTCTGATGTTCCTGCCCCGGGCTGTGGGCAGGCCATCTATCCCGTGCCGGCGGGTGAACCGGATACACACATGTATGTGGGGACTCTGTCCTTCGATCTCCTGCTCGGCGACGTACGGTCGCTGAAGGAGAAGCGCTCCGTCGTCCGTCCGATCGTGGCCGAGCTGCAACGCAAGTTCGCGGTGAGTGTGGCGGAGGTCGACCATATGGATCTGCACCGCCGGGCCGTGATCGGGCTGGCGGTGGTGTCCGGTGACACGGGGCATCTGACCGACGTACTGGACCGGTGCGAGCGGCTGGTCGCCGGGCGCCCCGAGGTGGAACTGCTCTCGGTCAGACGGCGGTTGCACGGTGACGACGACTGACCGGTCGCAGAGACAATTCAAGAACCAGCAGTAACGCAGAACGAGCTAGGAGACGGACCAGTGGCCGACAACGCGCGTGCCAAGAGGCTGGCGGACCTCATCCGAGAGGTGGTGGCCCAGAAGCTGCTGCGTGGGATCAAGGACCCGCGGCTCGGCTCACACGTCACCATCACGGACACCCGGGTGACCGGGGACCTGCGGGAGGCGACCGTCTTCTACACGGTGTACGGGGACGACGAGGAGCGGGCGGCCGCCGCCGCGGGGCTGGAGAGCGCCAAGGGCATCCTCCGTTCCGAGGTCGGCCGTGCCGCGGGTGTGAAGTTCACGCCGAGCCTCACCTTCGTGGCCGACGCCCTCCCGGACACCGCCAAGACCATCGATGACCTCCTCGACAAGGCGCGGGCCTCGGACGCCCAGGTGCGCGAGAGCGCGTCGGGGGCGAAGTACGCCGGTGAGGCCGACCCGTACCGCAAGCCGGACGACGACGAGGACGACGCCGCCGAATGACCCAGCAGCGCCAGAAGAACACCACGCCCGACGGCCTTGTCATCGTCGACAAGCCGTCGGGCTTCACTTCGCACGACGTCGTCGCCAAGATGCGCGGCATCGCCCGGACCCGGCGGGTCGGGCACGCTGGGACGCTCGATCCCATGGCCACCGGTGTGCTCGTCCTGGGGGTGGAGAAGGCGACCAAGCTGCTCGGTCACCTCGCGCTCACCGAGAAGGAGTACCTGGGGACCATCCGGCTCGGGCAGACGACGGTCACCGACGACGCCGAGGGCGAGATCACGGCGTCGGTCGACGCGTCGAAGGTCACCCGCGACGCCGTCGACGCCGGTGTGGCCGAGCTGACGGGCCAGATCATGCAGGTGCCGTCCAAGGTCAGCGCCATCAAGATCGACGGCGTGCGCTCGTACAAGCGGGCCCGGGACGGCGAGGACTTCGAGATTCCCGCCCGGCCCGTCACCATCTCCTCCTTCGCCGTGTACGACGTCCGGGACGCCGTCGCCGAGGACGGCACCCCGGTGCTCGACCTGGTGGTGTCGGTGGTGTGCTCCTCCGGGACGTACATCCGGGCCCTCGCCCGCGACCTGGGCGCCGGCCTGGGCGTCGGCGGCCACCTCACCGCGCTGCGCCGGACGCGCGTGGGGCCGTACAAGCTGGACTCCGCCCGGACCCTGGACCAGCTCCAGGAGGAGCTGACCGTGATGCCGGTCGCCGAGGCCGCCACGGCCGCGTTCCCCCGCTGGGACGTGGACGACAAGCGGGCGGGACTGCTGCTGAACGGGGTCCGGCTGGAGATGCCCGAGGAGTACGCGGAGCGTGGGGCGGTCGCCGTCTTCGACCCCACCGGGCGCTTCCTGGCCCTGGTGGAGAGCCAGAAGGGCAAGGCGAAGAGCCTGGCCGTCTTCGGCTGAGGGCAAGCCCAGGGTGTTTTCAGGGGCGCGGGGAACTGCGCGATCAACCACCCACGACCCGCACCGAACACCCCGCAAGCGCCCGAGCTCTCACGCGGGGGGTTCCAGGGGCGAAGCCCCTGGCCCGGCCGGTACCGGCAGGCCCCCGGCGCTCAGCGGCTGAACCCAGCGGAGCGGCGGGGCCTGCTGTTCCCGCCGCTCCACGGTCCCCCCTCGGTTCCCCCACCCAGAGGTGTATCCATCTGCTCGGGGCTATTCACCCCTTCGTGCAGGCGCTCGGAGTGAACCGAGGGAGCGGAAGGGGGCGCGTTCGCCGGGCCATCTGTTCCGCTGATCTTCACGTGCCTACCGTCGGACGGAACACAGGTACGACGGGGAGGTCAGGACATGGCAGTACGGGGCCGTCGGGCAACCGACGACGGCCGCCGGGCGGCGCGGGACGAAGTCCTGGTGCTGGTCGGCGATCTGGCGGGACGACCGCGCGGCACGGGCTTCGTGGCCGATCACCAGGGCACGGTCGTCACCAGCCACGAGGCGGTGGACGGGCTGGCCCGGATCATGGTGCACGCCGGCGGCGACCGCGTCTGCGTGGTGGCCTCCGACGCGGTGACCCCGCTGCCCGCCCTCGATCTCGCGCTCATCCGCACCGAGGGGCTGGGCGTGGACCCGCTGCCCTTCGCGCTGCGGGACGAGGTCGAGACGGGCGCGTACGTCCGCATCGCGGCCGGCGGCTGGCGCGAGGCACGGGTGCTGGGCACGGCGGACGTCACGTACACCGCGACCGACGGCGCCCATCTGCTGCAGGGCGCCCTGGAGTTGGCGATCGGCACGGCCGGCAGCGAGGCGCTGCGGCTGGGTGGGGGAGCGGCCGGCGGTCCCGTGCTCGACATGACCACCGGGGCCGTGGTGGGCGTGCTGGGTACGGCGCTGGAGGCACAACACCGGGCGACCGGCTTCGCCGTACCGCTGCGCGGATGGCGGGCCCAACAGCCGCTGGCGGAGCTCCTCGCGCGCAACGCGGCGACCGTGGCCGCGTACGGGACCGATCTGAACCTGGCCGGGGTGCTGGAGCTCACGGCCACCACCGTGGGGTCGGACGGGCCGGGGGTGGGCGCCGGGGCCGATCCCGTCGAACGGGTCGATGTAGCCAGGGAGTTCACCGCCTTCGCCGACGGCCCGGCCGCCGTCCTCGGCCTCGTCGGCCCACCCGGCAGCGGCCGTACGACAGAACTGGCCGCCCTGGCCGACAGACGCGGCCGGGGCCCCGAGCCCGCGCCCACGCTGTGGCTCCGCGGGGCCGACCTCCTGGCCGACGACAACTCCGTGGCGGACGCGGCGCGACGCGCGCTGGAGCGGGCGGGTCGGATCGTGGCGGCGTCGGCGGCGCCGAGTTTTGCGGGGGAGCGGGGCATGGCGGCGGGGTCGGCCGGGACTGAGGGGCCTGCTGGGTCTGCTGGGGCAGGGGCGTCGGCAGGGTGGGCTGCCTCGGACTTTTCGTCCGCCTCTGACGCCTCTGACGCGTCGGCTGCTGCGGGCGCCTGTGGTGGTGATGGGGGCAGTTGGGGTTCTCCTGGCGGTCCTGACGCGTCGGGAGAGCGGTGGGCAGGGGTGGGGCGGCCGTGGCTGCCCGGTCGGTACGAGGGCGAGCTGGGGGAGATTCGGCCGGAGCGGCTTGCCCGGCTCGCCGTGGCGGAGGGGCGGCCCATGCTGTTGCTTCTCGACGGGCCCGAGGAGATGCCGCCGACGCTCGCGCACCGGCTGGCCGAGTGGACCGCCGGCACGGTCGAGTGGCTGCGGGCGAACGGGGCTCGGCTCGTGGTGGCCTGCCGTGCCGAGTACTGGGAGCGGGCCGGGGCGCAGTTCCCGGCGGAGCTGCTGCACGGGGAGGTGCCCGGCGGAGGGGGGCCGTTGCTGCCTGCCTGCGTGGGGCTGGGCGATTTGACGGAGGGTGAGGCCCGGCGGGCCCGGCTGCGGTACGGGATTCCCGAGGAGGCGCTCTCCGTGGCCGACGCCCGGCATCCCCTCACCCTGCGGCTCCTGTCCGAGGTACGGGCAGCGCTGACGGAGGCCCCGTGCGGGCGGCCCGGCGAGGATGGCGCCTTCGCCGGACCGCCCGGCGGGGGCGCAGCAGGGGGCGGCCGGTCGGGAGCGGAGAAGTCGGGACCCGGCGGGCCGGGGCGCCACGGGCCGGGAACCAAGGGGCCGGGATCCCACGGGCCGGGGGCCTCTCGAGGGGGTGCCGAGGGGGCTTCGGGAGGAGGCGCCGGTACGACGGGGCCCTCCTCCGGTACGGGAGCCTCCTCCTTCGGCCCGGGAGCCTCCTCCTTCGGCATGGGGGCATCCTCCTTCGGCACGGCGGCGCCCTCCTTCGGCACGGGGGCATCCTCCGATGCCTCGGGCCGACCCGATCGGGACGAGGTGGTGGCCGCCTACCTGGATCTGATGTGCCTGCGCGTCGCCGTGCGGCTCGCCGCGGTGAACGGGGTGCGGGGCACGGCCGTGCGGCGGCTCGCGGCGCAGGTCTCCGGGCAGGTGCACGAGGCGGCCCGGCGGTGTCTGGGGCCCGGGCAGGGGGAGCTGGACCGGGCTGCGTTCGAGGCGGTCTTCCCCTGGGGGCCGGTGCCGGGGCGGCGGCTCGGCGGCACCACCGGCTGGGCCTCGGCCGTGCTCACCGAGGGGCTGCTCGTCCCGGCGGGCGACGGCTACCGCTTCGCCCACGAGGAGCTGGCCGACTGGATCCAGGGCGCGCACCTGGACCTCGACGCGGCCCTGCACGCGCTGGTGCACCGGGGCTGGGTCGCCCAGGCCGAGGCGCGGCGGGGCTGGGGCACGATGCCGTCGGAGGTCCGCGTCCGCCGCCAAGCCCGCCGGGCCACCCGTGACCTTCCCGTGCCCCGCCACCGCATCGGTCCCGTCGTCCACGCGCTGCTCCTCCTCGGCCGACAGCAGGGACCCACCGAACTCGCCGGGCGCCTGGAGGAGTTGCTCGACGCCCTGGACGCACTGCTGCCGCCGGGCGACCCGGCACCCGACGACCCGACCTGGTGGGCCACCCGTCTCCTGGCCGAGGTCCTGCTCCGGGTCCCCGACGCGACGCCGTACACCCGGGTGCTGCGGTTCCTCACCGAGCGGATCGGGGCCTGGCGGGGCCAGGGCCGGGGCGTACCGGCGGCGTTCGGGCCGGACTTCTGGGCGTCGCTGCCGCTGCCCGAGGCGGAACGGTTCGACCTGCTGCGACGCCTCGTCGTCGCCGACCCGGCCACCGGCGACGGGCCCCGCTGTCTTGACGTGGTCTCCCATCTCCTCGCGGCCGGCCCCGCCGCCGTGCAACCGCTCCTCATCCGCTGGTTCCTCGACGACACCCCGCTGGTCGCGACCCCCCACGCCACCGTGGCGACGGCCGCGCAGGCGCTGCTGCACACACATCGGCGGTGCGCCCCGGACGACCTGACCGAGGCGCTGGTCGACAGCGCGCACCGGCGCGGCGACGAACTGCTCGCCGTACTGTCCGAGGAGGAACCCTCGGCGGTGTGCCGGGCCGTCGACCGGTGGGCGCACGACGAGTGCCCGGCGCGGCGGGTCGCGGGGCTCGCGTACGGGCTGCGGACCGCTCCGCATGTGCGCACGGAGGCCGACCGCGAGCTGCTCCGTTACGCGGCGCTCGCCCTGCTGGGCCGCCCTGCCGACGTCACCCTGCACGGCGGCGCCCTCGCCCTGCTCGTCCGCGATCCGCGGACCAGGTCGCGGTACCTGCCGCAGGCGCTGGAACGCTTCGCGGCCGGTGATCCGCAGCTGCCCGCGAGCGCCCTGGCCACCGCCCTCGCCACCCACCCGGACCCGGTCCTGGACGCCTTCCGCGCCAGGCTGCGGACTCCGGGCGCCGGGCGCTCCGACGGGGAGGCCCTGCGCACACTCGCCGAGGTCACCACACCCGGCCTCGCACGCCGCGTCACCACCCTCGTTCGGGAGGTCGTCGAACTGCGCAGCGAAGTGGCCGGCCACGTCGCCGCGTACGTCGACCGCAGGCTGGAGCACGGTCCGGGCACTCGCGCCGTACTGCTCCCGCTGGTCAGCGGTCTCATCGTCGACGGCCCCGTGCAGGTCCGCGCAGCCCTCGCGGCGGTCTTCGCCGAGCCGGGCACCCCGGCCTCCGGTCCGCTGCGGCGTGAACTGCTCGACCTGCTGATGGCGACCGAGCGGGACCCGTCCGTCCTGGACACGCTGCTGCGGGCGGCCGCCGCGCGCGGAGTGACGGCGGACACGGGGGACACGGCGGATACGGCGGATACGGGAGACACCGCGGCCACCCGGTTGCTGGTCCACCGGGTCGGGATGCTTCTCATCCGTACGCCCGAGGGGGCCACCCGTTTCGACTGGGCGCTCGTCGACCTCGCCCGCCATGTGCCCGGTTTCGCGGGGCTGGTGGCCGGCTGGCTCAGCGGCACGCCCCAGGAGTGGGCGGCGGTGGTCGGGCCGAGCACACGGCGGATGATCGAGAACCTGGCGGGGGTACCGGGGGTGCGGGTGCCCGCGTGAGAAGGGGTCGAGTTCCGTGCTCCGGGTCACAGCCCGGATGCCGATGCGGGCCGAGGCCACCGGGCATGGCACCCTTAGACCTGCGCAAGGGTTAGGCGTCAATACGGACATGGGTTCGACGAGGAGCGGTCACAGTGCAGCGCTGGCGTGGCTTGGAGGACATCCCCGAGGACTGGGGGCGCAGCGTCGTCACCATCGGTTCCTACGACGGGGTGCACCGCGGGCACCAGCTGATTCTCCGGCACGCCGTGGAACGCGCGCGTGAGCTGGGCGTTCCCTCCGTCGCCGTCACCTTCGACCCGCACCCCAGCGAGGTACTGCGCCCCGGCAGTCACCCCCCGTTGCTCGCCCCGCACCACCGCCGCGCCGAACTGATGGCCGAGCTGGGCATGGACGCGGTGCTGATCCTGCCCTTCACGACCGAGTTCTCGCGGCTGTCGCCGGCCGACTTCGTCGTCAAGGTCCTGGTCGACAAGCTGCACGCCAAGGCCGTCGTCGAGGGCCCCAACTTCCGCTTCGGCCACAAGGCCGCCGGAGACGTGGCGTTCCTGGCCGAGCAGGGCAAGACGTACGACTTCGACGTCGAGGTGGTCGACCTGTTCGTCACCGGTGAGGCGGGCGGCGGACAGCCGTTCTCCTCCACCCTGACCCGGAGGCTGGTCACCGAGGGCGACGTCGAGGGCGCGCGCGAGATCCTCGGTCGCCCCCATCGTGTCGAGGGCGTCGTCGTACGCGGCGCCCAGCGCGGCCGTGAACTGGGCTTCCCGACGGCCAACGTCGAGACCCTCCCGCACACCGCGATCCCCGCCGACGGCGTCTACGCCGGCTGGCTGCACGTCGACGGCGAGGCCATGCCCGCCGCGATCTCCGTCGGCACGAACCCGCAGTTCGACGGCACCGAGCGCACGGTCGAGGCGTACGCCATCGACCGCGTCGGACTCGACCTCTACGGCTTCCATGTCGCCGTCGACTTCCTCGCCTTCGTGCGCGGCCAGGCGAAGTTCGACTCGCTGGACGCGCTGCTCGTGGCGATGGGCGAGGACGTGAAGAGGTGCCGGGAGCTGATCGGGGCGTATCAGGGGGAGTAGCTGGCCCCCGAAGCCTGGATGTGGAAAGTCTGGATGTGGCAGAGGGCCCGTACCGTTCGTGGATCGTGAACGGTACGGGCCCTTTGTCGTCTTGCCGTGCGGCCGTGGGGGTTACTGCTGCGGCGGTGCCGGCGGGTAGGGCTGGCCCTGTTGCGGCGGGTACGGCCGGCCCGGAGCGGGTTGACCTGGAGCCGGTTGGCCGGGGTGGCCGAGGTGGCCGTAAGGCTGCGGGGCCTGGCCGGGGGCCGGCTGACCCTGGTACGGCTGGCCGGGATACGGCTGGCCCTGCTGCTGCGGCGGGTACGGCTGCTGACCGGGCGTCTGCTGGCCCGGCATCGGCGGGGCGACCACCGGCGGCGGGTTGCCGTCCGACGTCCACAGGCCGTGCGACTGCTGATGGCGGGCGATGTCCTCGGCGACCATCGCGGCGAGCGTGAAGTACGACTCCCGCACCTTCGGCCGCATCATGTCGAGGTCCAACTCGGCGCCTGCGGACAGGTGTTCGTCGAAGGGCACGACGACGACACCGCGGCAGCGCATCTCGAAGTGGGAGACGATGTCGTCCACCTTGATCATCTTTCCGGTCTCGCGCACCCCCGAGATGACCGTGAGGGAACGCGCCACCAGGTCCTGGTATCCGTGCGCCGAGAGCCAGTCCAGCGTCGTACTGGCGCTGCTCGCACCGTCCACGGACGGCGTCGAGATGATGATGAGCTGGTCGGCGAGGTCGAGCACCCCGCGCATGGCGCTGTAGAGCAGGCCGGTGCCCGAGTCGGTCAAAATAATCGGGTACTGCTTGCCGAGGATGTCGATCGCGCGCCGGTAGTCCTCGTCGTTGAACGTCGTGGAGACGGCGGGGTCGACATCGTTGGCGATGATCTCCAGTCCGGAGGCCGCCTGCGAGGTGAACCGCCGGATGTCCATGTACGAGTTGAGGTACGGGATCGCCTGGACGAGGTCGCGGATGGTCGCCCCGGTCTCGCGCCGCACCCGACGGCCGAGCGTTCCGGCGTCCGGGTTGGCGTCGATCGCGAGGATCTTGTCCTGCCGCTCGGTGGCGAGCGTCGAGCCGAGGGCCGTGGTGGTCGTGGTCTTGCCCACGCCGCCCTTGAGGCTGATGACCGCGATGCGGTAGCAGGACAGCACCGGCGTCCTGATCAGCTCCAGCTTCCGCTGCCGCTCGGCCTCCTCCTTCTTCCCGCCCAGCTTGAACAGTCCGCCTCCCGACGACGGACGGCTGCTCTTCGCCTTCTGCTTCTTGCTGTTCAGCAGCCGGTCGGACGACAACTCCACCGCGGCCGTGTAACCGAGCGGTGCCACACCGGGGTTGGTGGGCTGCCGCTGGTCATGCTGCACGGGCTGCGGCCAGGCGGCGCCGGTGCGGGGGTCGACGGGGGCGGAGGGGTGGGGCTGCCCTCCGGGCTGACCGGGGTGGTCCGGGTGAACTGCGTGTCCGGGCTGGCCGGGGAAGGGGGGTTGGGGATGGCCGGGGTGGCCCGGGTGCGCGGGATGGCCGGGCTGAACGGGGGGCTGGGGGAAGCCGTAGCCGCTCTGGGGAGCAGGCGAGTTGGGCGGGCCCTGGGGGGCCGGGGCTGGTGCGCCGGGTGCACCAGGGGTGCCGGGAGCGGCGGAGGGCGGGAAGCCGTAGCCGGCTTGAGGGGTGGGGGCGCCCGGGGGGTTGGGGTGAGGGGTGGGGGTGCCCGGGTGTGCAGGCTGTCCGGGCTGTCCCGGCTGGGCCGGGGGTTGGGGGAAGCCGTAGCCGCCTTGTTGGGGGATGGGTGCCTGTGGGGATACGGGTGCGCCGGGGTGCGGGAAGCCGTAACCGGGGGTGGGCTGGGCGGGGGGTGCGGTGGGCGTGGGGGTGGCAGGCTGTCCGGGCTCGGCCGGGGGTTGGGGGAAGCCGTAGCCGCCTTGTTGGGGGATGGGTGCCTGTGGGGGCACGGGCCCGCCGGGGTGCGGGAAGCCGTAGCCAGCGGGGGAGGGGACGTTGGGGGCCTGCGGGGGTGTGGGGCCCGGGGTGGCCGGCGTACCGGAGGCGTTGAACACACCGGGTGACACGGGGGCACCGGGGGTGCCAGGCGCAGCGGGGGCGCCGGGCACGGCGTCGACGGGGTTGCCCCAGGCCGCGGGCGCACCCTGAGGGGCCTGCGGGTGGAACGGCTGCTGCTGGGGAACGGACGGTTCGCCCTGCGCGGCAGCCGGCTGCTGGCCGGGCATCTCGGGGTACGCGGGAGCCGCCGGCGCGGACGGGGGCCACTGCGCTCCCGGGGCAGGTGCTGCCGCCTCGGCGAGCTGGAACGCGGGCGGCAACGGCGGAAGCCCACCCTGCGGCGCCGGCGGCGTCCAGGCGGGAGGCGTCTGCGGTACGCCACCGGGGGTACCCGGAGCGGGCGCGGCGGGCGCGGCGGGCGCGGCGGGCGCGGCGGGCGCGGCGGGCGCGGCGGGCGCGGCGTCCTGGGGCTCGCG
>NZ_JBHVDX010000267.1:0-12122 GCF_042802555.1 Streptomyces sp. NPDC057474
CGGCCGGGAACGGGGTATCAACATATCTGGCGTTGATTTTTGGCACGCTGTTGAGTTCTCAAGGAACGGACGCTTCCTTTGTACTCACCCAAGTTCTTCTCGGGCTTTCCTCCGGGCAGTTTCCCTTCGGTCTTGCGTTTCCCACTCTATCAGTGTTTTTCCGACTCTCTGACCACGCTTCCGTAGGCATACCGAAGCGGACCCCGAGATAGGATCTGACAAGTTGGATGCTGCTGAGGCAGGACGCTCAGTTGCGCCGCTCGGCCCCGAGCAGGGTTACGACTGTACAGCTGGCTCGAGAGCTCGCGCAAATCGATTACGTGCCTCTCGGCGGCCGCCGAGCCGTACGTCTCATGCGGAACCGGCAGTTCATATGACATACGCTGCTCCACAGCGCGTCGCCTGGGACAGGCAGAGGCGGCGGCCATATGAATCTCCACCCCCGGGAGGGTTCCCATGACCACCGTGACGTCCCCTCTTGCAGGACGCGCCATCGGACTGACCGCCGTACCGGACCCCGTGTTCTCGGGCGCGATGGTCGGCCCCGGCACGGCGATCGACCCCGTACGCGAAGCAGGGGAGGCTGTCGCCCCCGTCGACGGAGTCATCGTCTCGCTGCACCCGCACGCGTTCGTAGTGGTCGACGGTGAGGGACATGGTGTGCTGACGCACCTCGGTATCGACACCGTGCAGCTGAACGGCGAGGGCTTCGAGCTGCTCGTCAACAAGGGCGACACCGTGCAGCGGGGGCAGGCCGTGGTGCGCTGGAACCCTGCCGCAGTCGAGGCCGCGGGTAAGTCCCCGGTATGCCCCGTTGTGGCTCTGGAGGCCACGGCCGACTCCCTCTCCGAGCTCCGCGAGGACGGCGACGTGAAGGCCGGCGACACGCTCTTCGGCTGGCAGTGACGTCAGGGCCGTACCGGACCGCAAGTTCCACAACCACCGCGGCGGCGGGGCCCGCCGCACTATCGGAGACAGGTGAGATGGACACAACGCTGCGAGGCGTCGGGGTGAGCCACGGTGTGGCGATCGGCGAGGTTCGGCACATGGGAACGGCGGTGCTGGAGCCGCCCGCCAAGCAGATCCCGGCGGAGGAAGCGGAGCGCGAACAAGGGCGCGCCCGTAAGGCCGTGGACGCGGTGGCCGCCGATCTGATCGCGCGCGGCAACCTGGCCGGGGGCGAGGCCCAGGCCGTGCTGGAGGCCCAGGCTCTGATGGCCCAGGACCCCGAGCTGATGGCGGATGTGGAGCGACGTATCGCCGTGGGAAGCACGGCGGAGCGTGCTGTCTATGACGCCTTCGCCGCGTACCGCGCGCTGCTGGCGGGGGCCGGCGAGTACCTCGCGGGTCGGGTGGCCGACCTCGACGATGTGCGGAATCGTATCGTCGCCCGGCTGCTCGGGGTTCCCATGCCAGGTGTGCCGGACAGCGACGAGCCGTATGTCCTCATCGCTCGTGACCTGGCGCCTGCGGACACCGCGCTGCTCGACCCGACGCTCGTCCTCGGTTTCGTCACCGAGGAGGGTGGGCCGACCAGTCACAGCGCCATTCTGGCGCGGGCGCTCGGGGTGCCGGCCGTGGTCGCGCTGCCTGGGGCCGGGGAGCTTGCCGAGGGCACGGTGATCGCCGTGGACGGCAGTACCGGTGAGATCTTCGTGAACCCGAGTGCGGAGAAGAAGGCCGAGCTGGAAGCCGCCGCCGCTGCGCGGAAGGCGGCAATGGCAGCGTCGAGCGGGCCGGGGGCGACCTCCGACGGGCACAAGGTGCCGTTGCTGGCCAATGTAGGCGGTCCCGCTGACGTGCCTGCGGCCGTGGAGGCCGGGGCCGAGGGGGTCGGGCTGTTCCGTACCGAGTTCCTCTTCCTGGACGACAGCAAGACGGCGCCGTCCGAGGAGAAGCAGGTCGAGGCGTACCGGAAGGTGTTGGAGGCCTTCCCCGAGGGGCGTGTGGTCGTGCGGGTACTCGACGCCGGCGCCGACAAGCCGCTGGAGTTTCTGACCCCGGCCGATGAGCCGAACCCGGCACTCGGTGTGCGCGGCCTGCGGACGCTGCTCGACCACCCCGAGGTGCTGCGGACGCAGCTGACGGCGCTCGCGAAGGCGGCCGAGGGTCTGCCGGTCTATCTCGAGGTCATGGCGCCGATGGTCGCGGACCGCACGGACGCCAAGGCGTTCGCCGACGCGTGTCGTGAGGCGGGTCTGCAGGCCAAGTTCGGTGCCATGGTGGAGATTCCGTCGGCGGCGCTGCGGGCGCGGTCGATCCTGCAGGAGGTCGAGTTCCTCTCGCTGGGGACCAACGACCTCGCGCAGTACACGTTCGCGGCCGACCGGCAGGTTGGTGCGGTGTCCCGGCTGCAGGACCCGTGGCAGCCCGCGCTGCTCGACCTGGTCGCGCTGTCCGCGGAGGCGGCGAAGGCCGAGGGCAAGAGCTGTGGCGTGTGCGGCGAGGCGGCGTCGGATCCGCTGCTCGCGTGTGTGCTGACCGGTCTGGGTGTCACCTCCCTTTCCATGGGCGCGGCGTCGATTCCGTATGTGCGGGGGACATTGGCGAAATACACGCTGGCGCAGTGCCAGCGTGCCGCGGCTGCCGCGCGCGCGGCGGACACGGCCGAGGAGGCTCGCAGCGCGGCGCAGGCGGTGCTGTCGGGCGAGTAGGCGTCACGAGGTTCGATCGGTGTCGAGGGGCGCTCCATCTCTGGGTGGGGCGCCCCTCGCCCGTTCAGTGGGTGTGTTCGTCCGTGGCCGGGCCGCCCCTGCCGATGTCGTCCCCCAGATCGGGTGGGGTGCAGTAGTCGACGCCGGACTCCGGGGAGACGAGGTCTCCGGATTCCATGTCGGTGCAGTAGGCGTCGAAGACCTCTCCGGCGGTGAGCGGTTCGAGGCTTTCGCCGCGCAGGCGCCAGCCGTAGACGCGGTCGGTCGTTTCCGGGGTGGTGGTGCGCATGACGAGTCCGCCGGGGCTTCGGGTGGCGATGCCGAGGGCCAGGACCGTGGCGAACTCCAGGGCTTCGGACTCGTCGAGCTGCGTGGCTCCTTCGTCGTTCTGGTCGGCGTGGAGGACGGCGGCCAGCGCTTGGGGCCTGGCCGAGACACTGCACACGAGGTGGCGTTCGCCGGGGCCCGCGGTGTCGAGGATGCGCCTGAGCAGCTGCATGGCGCGGGCGAAGGCCGCGCGTCCGATGTCCTCGCCGCAGGAGGCACAGTCGCCGACCTGGGCGAGGAGTGTAGTCGCGTACTCCCAGGTGGCGAGGCGGACGGCTTCGTCGATCAGTTCGGGGACGAGTTCGGCGAGGGGCTGCCCGTCGTAGGGGACGGCGGCGCCAGTGGCCGCGAGTTCGGCGGTGAAGCGGGTGCGGCTGGACGGGGTGTCCGGTTCGAGGCCGGTGTCGGCACAGAACTCCGCGTACTCCTCCGGGTCGAAGAGGGCGACCGTGGTGTGGTTGCCCTGCGCGGCGAGCGTCCTGAGCAGGGCTTCCACTTGTCGGAGATAGGTCGGGTGGTCGTCGAAGGTGAAGCTGCGGTAGCGCCGCATGACGGTGAAGTCGTGCTCGTCGGCCAGCAGGCCGATGGTGCCCGCGATCTCGCGGCGCAGGACCCGTCGCATGCTCTGGTGGCTGGTGTGTGCCATGTCTTCCCCCTGTGCGAGCAGTCAATCAATGCTCACTCACAGTAATCGGGGGCACTGACAACGCCGGTCGGCCGAGGGGTGGTCACGCTCGTTTGCGGGCCAGGTCCTCGTAGAAGCGCAGGAGGTCGAGGTTGTCGATGGAGCCGGGGTTGACCGCCTTTTCCAAGGGGGTGCCCTGGAGGAGTCGTTTGACGGGGACTTCGATGCGTTTGCCGGTGAGGGTGTGCGGGACGCCGGGGACTTCGATGACCTCGTCGGGGACGTGGCGCGGTGAGAGTTGTTCGCGGATGGTCTGCTTGATGCGGTCGAGCAGGGCCTCGTCGAGGGCTGCTCCGGGGGCGAGTTGGACAAAGAGCGGCATCCAGTAGCCGCCGTCGGGCTGTTCGATGCCGATGACGAGCGATTCCTTGATCTCGGGAAGTCGTTCGACGGCTTCGTAGATGTCGGCCGAGCCCATGCGGACGCCCTGGCGGTTGAGCGTGGAGTCGGAGCGGCCGTGGATCACGACGGAGCCTCGGGAGGTGAGGGTGATCCAGTCGCCGTGGCGCCAGACGCCGGGGTAGGTGTCGAAGTAGCTGTCGTGGTAGCGGGTGCCGTCAGGGTCGTTCCAGAAGTGGATCGGCATGGACGGCATGGGGTTGGTGACGACGAGTTCGCCGACCTCGTCGACGAGGGGTTTGCCGCTGGGGTCCCAGGACTGGAGGTCGGTACCGAGGCTGGGGGCCTGGAGTTCGCCGATGTGGACCGGGAGCGTGGGGACGGCTCCGGCGAAGCAGGAGCACACGTCGGTGCCGCCGCTGACGGAGGCGATCCAGAGGTTCTCGCGGACCTCGTCGTGGAGCCAGCGGAAGCCGTCGGGCGGGAGCGGGGAGCCCGTGGTGCCGACGCACTGGACACGGGAGAGGTCGTAGTCGCGGCCCGGGTGGATGTCGGCCTTGCGGCAGGCCATGACGTAGGCGGCGGAGGTGCCGTAGAGGGTGGCGCCGGTGCGTTCGGCGACGCGCCACTGGGCGCCGGTGTCGGGGTGGCCGGGGCTGCCGTCGTAGAGCACGATCGTGGTGCCGGTGAGGAGGCCGGAGACGAGGAAGTTCCACATCATCCAGCCGGTGGAGGTGTACCAGAAGAAGCGGTCCTCGGGGCCGAGGTCGCAGTGCAGGCCGAGTTGTTTGAGGTGTTCGACCAGGATGCCGCCCTGGGACTGGACGATGGCCTTGGGGAGGCCGGTGGTGCCGGAGGAGTAGAGCACCCACAACGGGTGGGCGAACGGGACCTGTTCGAACGTCGGGGTCACGTCCGCGGCGGTCAGGGCGGACCATTCCAGGGCACCCTCGGGGGCCTCGGTGCCGAGGACGGGGATGTGGACGACGGCGCGCAGGGTGGGCAGTTCGCGGCGGAGTTCGGCGACGGTGTCGCGGCGGTCGTGTTCCTTGCCGCTGTAGCGGTAGCCGTCGACGGTGAACAGGACGACGGGTTCGACCTGTTGGAAGCGGTCGAGGACGCTGCGGGCGCCGAAGTCCGGGGCGCAGGAGGTCCAGACGCCGCCCACGGCGGCCGTGGCGAGGAGGGCGACGACGGCCTGGGGGATGTTCGGGAGGTAGCCGCTGACGCGGTCTCCGGGGCGTACGCCGAGGGCGCGCAGTTCGGCGGCCAGGGAGCCGACTTGGCGGCGCAGCTCGGACCAGGTCACGGGGCGCGGTTCGTGGGTCTCGTCGACGTGGAGCAGGGCCGGTTCGTCGGCGCGGGCGTCGGCCGCGCGGAGGGCGTGTTCGGCGTAGTTGAGGGTGGCCCCGGGGAACCACTCGGCGCCGGGCATGGCGCGATCGCCGAGCACGCGCGCGTAGGGCGTGGAGAACCGCACGTCGAACCACTCGGTGACGGCCTTCCAGAACGCCTCGAGTTCGTCGACGGACCAGCGGTGCAGAGCCGGGTATCCGCCCTCGGCGGGGGCTCCGTGGTGTTCGGCCGCCCAGGACTGGAACGCGGTGATCTTGGCCCGGGCGATGCCTGCTGCGTCGGGCTGCCAGAGCGGCGAGGGGTTCGCTGAGGTCATGGGGCGGCTCCCGGGACTGTGCGCGTGGTGTGCGTCGGGCGCGTACGGGCAGGGGTGTGCGCGTGACGCGGCTGACACGGACGATGCCATGTGATCGACTTCCGCACCAGGGTGAGCCGCAGATGGTCGGCGACGTGAAGATGTGCCGTCACCACGGGTGAACGGAAGTTGAACGGCTCACACGAATGGCCCGGTCAATGGCAGGGTGAACGGCATGGACGGTCGTGACCTGGTGCGTTCGGTGAAGGCGATCGGTTCGGCGGGGGTGGCTCAGGGGCTGCGCACCGTACGGGCCGCATGGCGCAGGAGGCGTGCCGACGCCGCCGGGTTGCCGACGCGGGGCGCTGAGCGGGCTCGGGTGCCCGGGCCGGTGGTGGATGTGGAGCCGGGCCCCGGCGGCGGGATCGTCCGGTTCGGCCGGTCCGCGCTGCGGGTCACCGTCGACGTGAACGGGGCGGTCTTCTGGGGCTGGGACGGGGCCGGGCCGGAGCCGTCGTACGCGCTCGCGGGCCGGTGCCCGGAGCCGGATCCGCGGGCCGTTCTGGAGCCGGACAAGGACGGCGGCTGGCGGGTCGTGGCGGAGCGGGTGACGGTCGTGGTGTCGCGGCACGGCGCCGTCGAGGTGCGTACGCCCGGTGGAGTGACTCTGCGGCGTGATCTGCCGCCCCGGTGGTGGGAGCCCGTCGGTGGGGGCGAGGCGCGGTGGGTGCAGCGCTCCGAGGTGGCGGCCGACGCGCGGTTCTTCGGTCTGGGCGGACGGGCGGCCGGGCCCCGGCTGCGTAGCGGAACGTATCGGCTGTGGAACACGGATCCCGGTCATGCGTTCGCGCCCGGCGACGATCCGCTGTACATCACGATGCCGGTGCAGATGGTGGTGGCCGACGCGGCCACGCACCTGGTGTTCCACGACACCACGTGGGACGGCACGGTGACGGTGCGCGAGGGCGAGGAGGGCGCCGGGTCGGGGCACGACCGGGCCGGGACCTCGGAGCTGCGGATGGGCGGCGGCCCGCTCCGCTGTTGGGTGATAGTGGGCACCCCCGCGCGTGTGCTGCATGCCTGGGCCGCTCTCACGGGGGCTCCGGCGCTGCCGCCCGCGTGGGCGTTGGGGCACCATCACGCGCGGTGGGGCTTCGGGAGTGAGCAGGAGGTGCGGCGGATCGTCGCGGGCTACCGGGAGCACGGTCTGCCGCTCGACGCGGTCCACCTGGACATCGACCACTACGACGCCCATCAGGTGTTCACGGTCGATGTGGAGAACTTCCCGAAGCTGCCGGATCTCGCCGACGAGTTGCGCCGGGACGGGATCCGGCTGGTGTCGATCGTCGACGCGGCGGTCGAGGCGCGGCCGGGCAACGCGGTGTACGACAGCGGGACGGCCGAGGACGCGTTCGTGCGGGACGCCGCCGGGCGGGTCGCGGAGGGCCTCGTATGGCCCGGGGATTCGGTCTTCCCCGATTTCACGCGTGCGCGTACGCGCACGTGGTGGGGCGGTCTCTACGAGGAGCGCCTGGCGCAGGGCTTCGCCGGGTTCTGGCACGACATGAACGAGCCGACGTCGTTCACGGCGTTCGGCGAGAACACGCTGCCCCGTTCGGTCCGGCACGATCTGGAGGGCCGGGGCGGTGATCATCGCGAGGCGCACAACGTGTACGCGCTGTGCATGGCCCGCGCCGGGTACGAGGGGCTGCGCGAGCTGGTGCCCCAGGAGCGGCCGTTCCTCTTCTCGCGCTCCGGGTGGGCCGGCATGCAGCGTTACGGAGGGACGTGGTCCGGGGACGTGGCGACGGGCTGGCCCGGGCTGCGGGCGTCGCTCTCGCTGGTGCTGGGGCTGGGTATGTGCGGGGTGCCGTATTCGGGTCCGGACGTGGGCGGGTTCGACGGGAGCCCGTCGCCGGAGCTGTATCTGCGGTGGTTCCAGCTCGGCGCGTATCTGCCGCTGTTCCGTACGCACGCGAGTCTGCGGGCGGGGCGCCGGGAGCCGTGGGAGTTCGGGGACGAGATCGTCGGGCACGCGCGCGTGGCGCTCGTCGAGCGACGGCGGTTGCTGCCGTACTTCATGACGCTGGCCCATCTGGCGCGTCGTACGGGGGCGCCCTATGTGCGTCCGCTGTGGTGGAGTGCGCCCGAGGACCGGACGCTGCGCGACTGCGAGGACGCGTTCCTGCTGGGTGACGCTCTGTTGGTGGCGCCGGTGCTGGACCCGGGCGCGGACCGGCGTGCGGTGCAGCTGCCGCGGGGGCGCTGGTACGACACAGTGACCGGACAGGCGTACGAGGGGCCGGGGCAGGTACTGCTGGAGGCGCCCCTGTCGCATATCCCGGTACTCGCGCGCGCGGGTGCCGTGTTGCCGGTCCGGGGCGCCGACGGCGGCCTGGAGCTGGAGGTGTGGGCACCCGCGCGCGGGCGGACGGGGGGCGGGCTCGTGGTGCCGGACGCGGGCGACGGCTGGGACGAGCCTGAGGTCGAGCGGTACACGGCCCGCTGGGAGGGGCCGCGTGTGGTCGTGGAGCGGGACGGGGACGAGGGTCCGGCCGAGCCTTCGTGTCCCGTGCGGGTACGCGGGCTCGACCGGGAGTGAGCCGGTTCGGTTCGGCGTGGGTGCGGCTCAGATGTAGCGGCCACCGAAGAACCCCTGGACGGCCAGGGTGTGCAGGGGGAAGGCGAGCTCGGTGGGTCTGCGCAGCAGGTGCCAGCCCTCCGTCTCGTCCGTGGCGACGGACGCCGGCAGGCTGGCGGCCGGGCGCTCCGGGAGGAGCCCGAACAGCAGCAGATGACCGTCGGGTGAGCTCATGGCGTCGGCGAGGCGCACCTCGCGGTCGGCCACGCAGATGCCCGTCTCCTCCTTGAGCTCACGGACGACTGCATGCCGCCAGTCCTCCCGGTGGTCGATGAAGCCACCGGGCAGGGCGGTGCCCCCGCGTGCGGGGGCGATGGTCCGTGTGATCACGACGAGGGCTGTGCCCTTGGTGTCGTACACGGGCTGGAGGGCCACCGCGACGGGGAGCGGATTGCGGTAGGCCACTGTGTGGCAGGCCTCGCAGGTGCGGGGCCAGCCGGACACGCCCTCTCCGTAGGGCGCTCCGCATCTCGAACAGTGCGAGTCCGGTGCGGAGTTGGCGGGTGGGTGTTGATTCGGGGACACGCGGCGGACTGTATCCGATCATCTGCTGGTCGTCTTACCGGGGCGGCGCAATGCGCCACACCGCCGCATCTGTGGGTACGCGTGAGGGCCGGCCGGAACCACCCCCGTGGGCCCCGGCCGGCCCTCCCGATACTGCGACGCCGGCCGGGGCTCGTTGGTTCTCCCGCGACCTGCCCAATTCGAGATGCTCGTGCCAGAATTCTGACGCACCATCAGATCTGCTCGCCGGGGAGGGACTTTGTCGCGAAGTCGCACACCTGTGGTCGTCGGCTGGTTCACCGGGGAGGGCGAGGGGTTCCGGCTGCTCGGCACGCGCTGTTCGGCGTGCGCGTCGGTGTTCTTCCCCCGTGAGGACGCCTTCTGCCGCAACCCGGGCTGTCCGGGCGGTGACCTGCGCGAGGTCCCGCTGTCGCGGCGGGGCCGTGTGTGGTCGTACACCGATGGCCGGTACCGGCCTCCGTCACCCTACGTGTCCGATCCGGAACTTCCGTGGGAACCGTACGCGTTGATCGCTGTGGAACTGGCCGAAGAACGCCTCGTGGTGCTGGGACAGGCGGTTCCCGGGGTCACCGTCGCCGAGCTGGCGGTGGGCATGGAGGTGGAGGTCGTCCCCGGTGTGCTGAACGAGGACGCGGAGACGACCTGGACGACATGGCACTGGAGGCCTACGGGGGTGGGGGCATGACAAGTGAGGTGGCGGTGCTGGGCGCGGGCATGCACCCGTGGGGTAAGTGGGGAAGGAGTTTCGTCGAGTACGGGACGGTGGCGGCGCGTGCGGCGCTGGCCGACGCGGGGGTCGACTGGCGGGAGGTCGGCTCGATCGTCGGCGCGGACACGGTGCGTGGCGGCTATCCGGGCTATGTGGCGGGGGCGACCTTCGCGAAGGCGCTGGGCTGGCAGGGCGCCCGGGTCACGAGCGTGTACGCGGCCTGCGCGTCCGGAGCTCAGGCGGTGGGAACCGCGCGGGCCCAGATCCTCGCCGGCCTCGCGGACGTGGTGCTCGTCGTCGGTGCGGACTCGGCTCCGAAGGGGTTCTTCCGGCCGGCCGGCGGGGATCGGGCGGACGATCCGGACTGGCTGCGCTTCCGGGTTCTCGGGGCGACCAATCCGACGTACTTCGGGCTGTACGCGCGGCGGCGGATGGCGGTGCACGGGGACACGCCGGAGGACTTCGCGCGGGTCAAGGTGAAGAACTCCGCGCTGGGGGCGCTCAATCCGTACGCGCGCTATCGCAAGCGGGTCACCGCCGAGGAGGTCGCGGCCTCCGCCGTCGTCGCCGACCCGCTGCGGCTGCTGGACATCTGCGCGACCTCGGACGGTGGCGCGGCACTGGTGCTGTCCAGCATGGAGTTCGCGCGGCGGCACGGCGTGGCCGAACCCGTGCGGATACGGGCGGTGTCCACGGTGACGCCCCGCTATCCCAACACGGTGCTGGATCTGCCGGACATCGCCACGGACTCGGCGGTCGCGGCAGCGCCGCCGGACGAGACGTTCCGGGCGTCCATCGCGCGGGCGGCGTACGCGGAGGCGGGTGTCGGGCCCGGGGATCTCTCGTGCGCCGAGGTCTACGACCTGTCCACGGCGCTGGAGTTGCAGTGGTACGAGGACCTGGGGCTGTGTGGCGAGGGCGAGGCCGCGAAGCTGCTGCGGGACGGTGTGACGGCGCTGGGCGGGCGGATACCGGTGAACGCCAGCGGAGGGCTGGCCTCTTTCGGAGAGGCGGTTCCGGCGCAGGCGATCGCCCAGGTGTGCGAACTGGTGTGGCAGTTGCGGGGCGAGGCGACCGACCGGCAGATCGAGGGGGCGCGGGTGGGCATCAGCGCCAACCAGGGGCTGTTCGGGCACGGGTCGGCGGTGATCGCCGTTCGGTGATCCTCGGGCAGGTGTGCGCACGTGCTGTGACGGCCCGGGAATCCCGCGTGAACAGCGCATGAATCGCGTCCGGGTCCGCGTCGGCGGCGCCATCATGCTCCCGTGCATTCCTGGCCGGACACGCTCCGCTTCGCCTTCCAGCCGATCGTCAATCTGACGACCGGAGGGGTCGCGGCGGTGGAGATACTCGCGCGTCCGGAGACCGGTGACGTCCTCGCCGAAGCCCGCAGGGACCCCGAACTCGACGGCAGGCTGGCCACGTCGGCGATCCGGGCGGCGGCTCGCCGGGAGACGTTGCTGCCGCTGCATGTGAACGTCTTCGCCGCGACGCTCGCCGACCTGGGCGGCCTGCCCGCGCTGCGGGACGCCGTACGGGAGGCCGGCCGGTTGCCGTGGGAGGTGACTGTCGACATCGTGCCGCCGTACACGCATGTGCCGCGGCCGGCGCTGCTGGAGGCCGTCGCCGTGCTCCGGGGCGAGGGCTTCCGGATCTGTGCGGACGGGGTCGGCGACGGTGACGTACCCCTGCGGTTGCTCGTGGATCTTGGGCCCGGCCTGGTCAAGCTGGACGCGTCGCTGCTGGCGCGGCCGGCGGCCGTACGGGCGATGCGGACGCTGTGCGACCAGGTGGGGGCGCTGCTGTCGGTCGAGGGGGTCGAGACGGAGACGCAGTGCGCGGCCGCGGTGGCGGCGGGCGCGCAGTTGGCGCAGGGCGAGTTGTTCGCGCCGCCCGCGCGACTGCCCACGGCCGAGGTGTACGTTCCGCCCCTCTCCCCCGGGGTCTCGGCTCCCGCTTCGGGGCCTTCGGTTCGGCAGTTCCTGCGGCCTGCCGCGCTGCTGCCCGTGACGGCTTCGGCGGGCGAGGTTCGGGCGTTGCTCACCGGCGCGCCCGAGGTGTCCGAGGTACTGCTCGTGGACGGCTCCGGGAGGCTGGTGCGGTCGGTGCAGGGGTCGCGGTTCCTGCTGTCGCTGTCGGCCCGCTACGGGCACGCCCTGTACGCCGACCGGCCGGCCGCCAGGCTCGGTGATCCGCCGCGTACGGTCGGCGTCGACGCCACGGCGTGGGAGGTGCTCGACGTGGTGGCGGTGGGGGACCGGGACCGTACGTCCGACGATGTGGCGGTGGTCGACCGGTGGGGGCGGTGCGTGGGTGTCGTACGGCTGGCGGATCTGCTGCGGGCGCTCGCGGAGAGCCGGGTCGAGGAGGCAGCGGGGCTCAATCCGCTGACGCGGCTTCCCGGTTCGGACGCGGTCACCGGTGAGGTGGACCGGTGGATCGCGGACGGCCGGGTGTTCGCGCTGAGTTGGCTGGACGTCGATCACTTCAAGCAGGTAAGACCGACCGGCAAATGGATCACTTGAGGCGTCGGGTGGTGGGCCGGCCGTCCCAGCGGTAGCGGCTCGTCGCCCGTCGGATGAGCATGCGGA
>NZ_JBHVDX010000268.1:0-12089 GCF_042802555.1 Streptomyces sp. NPDC057474
GCCGGGGCCCTCGGCCCCGGCCGCCGCCTGCCTGCGGCATCGCTTCCGGTCACTCGCGTCCACACGGCGCAGCCGCAGATCGCCGGGCCCCGTACCCCAGACGGGCACCCGCCCCGGCACGCTGCGCTGCTCATTGATCACGCCCCATACGCGCCTCACGCAGCGTCATTCGCCGGTGCCCTCGTCGTCCTCGTCGAGGTGGCCCTGGCACCGCGGCACCGATCAGCGCCACGGCCTCGCACCGCTCTCCGGCGCCCCCGGTCGGGCGCCTGCTCCCGCATCCCCTAGGCTGATCCGCCGCAGCTGTCGTACGACAAGAGCGTGGTGGGAAATGCCGCTGAGGGACGACGATCCCACCGTCATAGGCGGGTACGCCCTGGAGAACCGGCTCGGCGCGGGTGGCATGGGCGTCGTCTACCTCGCCCGGTCCGCGTCGGGGCGGCTGGTCGCGATCAAGCTGGTGCACGCCCAGTACTGCGACGACGAGGAGTTCCGGTCCCGGTTCCGGCAGGAGGTCGCGGCGGCGCGCCGGGTGAGCGGGGCGTTCACCACCCCCGTGGTGGACGCCGACCCGGAGGCCGGCCGGCCCTGGATGGCGACGTCGTACGTGCCGGGGCCGACCCTCTCCGATCTGGTGCGCGAGGAGGGTCCGCTGGGCGGGGCCCGGATCCGGGGTCTCGCGCTGGGGCTCGTCGAGGCGCTGCGGGACATCCACCGGGCGGGTGTCGTGCACCGGGACCTGAAGCCGGCGAACGTCCTCATGGCCGAGGACGGCCCACGTGTCATCGACTTCGGCATCTCGCGCGCCGTCGACAACCTGCCGCTCACCGTGACCGGCCGGGTGATCGGCACGCCGCCGTTCATGTCGCCGGAGCAGCTGCGCTCGCCGAGGGACGTCACCGCCTCGTCGGACGTTTTCTCCCTCGGGTCCCTGCTGGTGTACGCGGCCAGCGGGCACAGCCCGTTCAAGGCGGAGAGCCCCTATCTGGCGGGCTACCAGGTCATGTTCGAGGCACCGAAGCTGGACGCGGTGCCCGAGCCGTTGCGGAGCATCGCCGAACGATGCCTGGACAAGGACCCGGAAACCCGACCTGAGCTCGCCGAACTGCACCGCCTGTTCCTGGAGTTGCCGACCTCATCCGAGGCCGGCCGGCCTGTCGCCGAGCCGGCGTCCGGGCCACTCGACCGGCCGACGAACGACCGGCCGACGGACCACGGGCGAACAGACGCCGGACGGGCGGACGACAGGACGGCGAACGACCGACCGGCATACGGACGCCGCACGAAGCGCCGCGCCAAACGGCAGTTGATCCTCGTCGGCCTCGGCGCCGCCGTCACCGTCGCCGCGTTGAGCGCCGCGCTGCTCGTGTACGCGAGGGCCGAGGACAGCGCGACGTCGTCCGGCACCGCCGTCGAATACCGTTCCGCCTCCCTCCCCGAGGGCTGGCAGCCGTGGCGTACGCCGCTGCGGAACGACGAGGGCTTCCCCGCCGAGTACGTCGCGACCGGCTACAAGGAACCGGGGTGTCTGACGGACGGAACTGACCTGTACTGCGGCGGTACGGGCTTCGTCGTCGCGAAGGTGGACGCCGCGACCGGCGGGATGGGCTGGCGGTACGGCACCCTGCCCCAGACCTCGCACCCCATCGGTGTGCGGGACGGCCTGGTCTACGCCTACGCGGAACCCGACACCACCAACCGGCGCCTGGTGGCCCTGGACACCCGGACCGGGAAGGAGCGGTGGGCCCGGTCCATCAGCGCCAGCGACGGGCCCCATCTCTACGACGGCGGCATCCTCGCCCTCGCGCCCGACCACCAGGAGCTGGTCGCCTACTCCACGGCGGGCGACGAGCTGTGGCGGACGTCCGTGCCCGGCGAGGTGAGCTGCGTTCCCTCGGTGCTCGGCGACGACCCGTACGAACTGTGCTGGAAGGGCCGCGAGTTCCTCGACACCAGCCCGTTCACGCTCGTAGGGCTCGATCCGGACGACGGCACACGGCGGGAACTCACCCCGCTGCCCAAGAAGTCGCTCGCCCTGGGCGCCGTCGACGGACAGCCGCTGTTCCTCAAGGCGGAGACCACCGAAGAGGTGTACCAGGCCGGATACGAGCGGCCGTACAACGCGTTCCTGCGGGTCGACCCGGACACCGGGAAGGCCACCCGGATCCCGCTGGAGCGGGCGCTGCGCGGCTCGGCGACGCTGGTGGACGGGGTCGTGTACTTCGTGCGGACCAACGGGTCGGTCACCGCAGTGTCGGCGACCAGCGGCAAGGAGCTGTGGGAACGGGCCACCGACATGGAGAACCTGTCCGCCCCGGCGGTGTCGGCGGCCCGTGACGAGATCTACTTCGCCAACCGGTTCGGCCGGCTGCTGGCCCTGGACGGCGACACGGGCGGCGAGTTGTGGCGTACGGACGCGCTCGACGACCCCGGGGACATCGCGGCGGAGGCCCCGCCCAGAGTGCTGCTCGTGGACGACGCGGTCGTGGCGGTGGCCGGGGACACGGCGTTCTCGGTGAACCCGGACGAGCCGAAGGCCCGGCCGTCCGCGTCCGCAGCCGGAGACTGAAGCCCACCACCGGGGGCTGACCGGCCGTCATCTCGCCCCTTGACGGGTTACCGCCCGAGAACGGCCGATCTTCACAGGGTGAACTCGCCCCTCCCGCAAGGACTTTCTCCGCTTTAACTCTTGACGACCGCAGCGCCGGAGCGCACATTGACCGCACGCTCTTCTCTGAGAGCGCTCTCAGGACGGGACTCCACGGAGCGCTCCCCCCACCCGCGCATTTCACTCCGTACACCCGAAGAGGCCGCTATGAGTGAAACCTCCGGCATACCCATCAGACGTCGTCGCCCGCTCAGGCGCGCGTTCCTCGCCATGGCCGGCGCGTTGGCGCTGGCCACGGCCTGGGCGACGACCGCGCAGGGAGCCGCCCCCACACCGCCCGCCGGCTGGACCCAGGTCTTCGTCGACGACTTCAACGGCACCGCCGGCACGGGCGTCAACACCTCCAACTGGCAGTACGCGACCGGGACCTCCTACCCCGGCGGCCCCGCCAACTGGGGCACCGGTGAGGTCGAGACGATGACGAACAGCACCAACAACGTCTCGCTCGACGGCAACGGCAACCTCCGCATCACCCCGCTGCGCGACTCGGCGGGCAGGTGGACCTCGGGGCGGATCGAGACCAACCGCACCGACTTCCAGCCCCCGGCCGGCGGCAAGCTGCGGGTCGAGTCCCGGCTCCAGATGCCGAACGTCACCGGGACGGCCGCCGAGGGCTACTGGCCGGCGTTCTGGATGCTGGGCGCCCCCTACCGGGGCAACTACCAGAACTGGCCGAGCGTCGGCGAGCTGGACATCATGGAGAACGTGCAGGGCCGCAATCAGGTCTGGGCCACGATCCACTGCGGCACCAACCCCGGCGGCCCGTGCAACGAGACGACCGGCATCGGTAACTCCACCACGTGCCCGGGCACGACCTGCCAGTCCGGCTTCCACACCTACACCATGGAGTGGGACCGCTCGGTGACCCCGGAGGCCATCCGGTTCTCCGTCGACGGCGGCACCTTCCACACGGTCACCGCGAACCAGGTCGACGCGACGACCTGGAGCAACGCCACCAACCACGGGTTCTTCATCATCCTGAACGTGGCGATGGGCGGCGCCTTCCCGGACGCGTTCGGGGGCGGCCTGGACGGCGACACCCGGTCCGGTGTCCCGATGGTCGTCGACTATGTGCAGGTGCTGTCGGCGAGCGGGGGCACCACCACACCGCCGCCGACGGGCACCCGTGACGCGTACAGCGCCATCCAGGCCGAGTCGTACAACAGCCAGAGCGGCACCCTCACCGAGACCACGACCGACACCGGCGGCGGCCAGAACATCGGCTCGCTCGCGGGCGGCGACTGGGCGCTGTTCCAGAACGTCAACTTCGGTTCCACGGCCGCCACGCAGTTCGTCGCCCGGGTGGCCTCCGGCGCCAACCCCGGTGTGAGCGGCCTGGTCGAGGTCAGACTCGACAGCCGTACGAGCACCCCGGTCGGCAGCTTCTCGATCGCCAACACCGGCGGCTGGCAGTCCTGGCGGACGGTGCCCGCGAACATCAGCGGGGTCACCGGCACCCATGACGTCTATCTGACCTTCACGAGCGGTCAGTCGCAGGACTTCGTGAACGTGAACTGGTTCAACTTCGGTCGCTGAGCGGCAGGTCGGCACCGTCCCGAGGGGCTTCGCGCACGCGCGCGGGGCCCCTCAGGCACATTCGCGCCGGTCGTGCGCGTTCACCCCGGAAGGGTCACCGCATCTCCGCCCGGAACGCCACCGGCGTCGTCCCGGTGTGCAGATGGAAGAACTTGGAGAAGTTCGCCGAATCGGGGAAGCCGACGGCCACGCCGACGCGGCCGATCGGCAGGTCCGTGTGGGCCAGCAGCCGTTTCGCCTCCAGGACGACCCGCTTGTCGATGAAGCCCTTGGGCGTCTCGCCGGTCGCGGCGCGGACCGCGCGGACGAGGGTGCGGCGGGAGTAGCCGAGGGCGTCGGCGTACGCGCTGACGCTGTGGTTGTCGGCGAAGCCCCGCTCGACGGCGTCCCGGAAGCGGGTGAAGGTGGTGTCGTCGGGCCGTCGCTCCGCCTCGGCCGAGCCGGCGGCGAGATGGGCGAGGCGCAGCAGGAAGGCCGTCAGGGAGTGCCGCAGTACGGCGGTGTGGAGACTGAGCGGCAACGTAGCGGTGTCCACGTACTCGCGTTCGAGCTGGGCCAACGAGTCGCGCAGGCCCGCCAGTTGGGCGCTGTCAGGGCGCAGCAGCGGCGGCAGGTCGTAGCGGTAGAGGCCGGTCGCCTCGACGGTCGCGCGGGGCAGGAAGCCCGGTTGCATGGTGAGGACGCTCCCGCGGTACTCGGTCCCGCGTGAGAAACGATGCACCTGCCCCGGACGGATCCACAACAGGTCTCCCGCGCCCACCTCGTACCCGGTGAAGTCGATCATGTGGCGCACCGGGCCGCCGTCGAACAGCATCACCACATGGAAGTCGATGCGGTGGACCCCTTCCTGGGGTATGTCCGCATGCCAGGGCCCACGGTCCTCCATCGGGCGGACCTGCATACCGACACCGGAGAGGCTGCGGTCGACGGGGAACGGGAAGGTCTTGATCCGGTCGCCGTCCGGGAAGTCTCTGTGCGTCATGTCCTCGCCGCCGCGTCGTCGGTGTCCCAGTTTCACCGAAGGCTGGCACACCACCACCTTCCCGAACAAAAGTCAGACTTTTACTTTTGAAGACGTCAGAGCAGTTCCGCCGTCTCTATCGAGGACTTCTTGAAGATGAACTGGACAGAACTCGACCGGCGCGCCGTCGACACCGCCCGTCTGCTGGCCGCCGACGCCGTGCAGAAGGTCGGCAACGGGCACCCGGGAACGGCGATGAGCCTCGCACCCGCCGCGTACACGCTCTTTCAGAAGGTGATGCGTCACGATCCCGCCGACCCCGAGTGGACCGGCCGCGACCGCTTCGTCCTCTCCCCCGGCCACACCTCCCTGACCCTCTACACCCAGCTCTTCCTCGCCGGTTACGAGCTGGAGCTGGACGATCTGAAGGCGTTCCGGACGCACGGGTCGAAGACGCCGGGCCACCCCGAGTACGGGCACACGGCGGGCGTCGAGACCACCACCGGTCCGCTGGGCCAGGGCGCCGCCAACGCCGTCGGCATGGCGATGGCCGCCCGCTACGAGCGCGGCCTGTTCGACCCGGACGCTCCCGAGGGGGCGTCCCCGTTCGACCACACCGTCTGGACGATCGTCTCCGACGGCGACCTGGAGGAGGGCATCTCCGCCGAGGCCTCGTCGCTGGCGGGCCATCAGAAGCTGGGCAACCTCGTCTTCCTGTACGACGACAACCACATCTCCATCGAGGGCGACACCGCCACCGCGTTCTCCGAGGACGTACTGAAGCGGTACGAGGCGTACGGCTGGCATGTGCAGCGGATCGATCCCGCCTTCAACGGCAACGTCGACGTGCACGCCCTGTACGACGCGCTGCTGGCCGCGCGGGAGGAGACCGGGCGCCCCTCGATCATCGCCATGCGCACGATCATCGCCTGGCCGGCCCCGGGTGCCCAGAACACCGAGGCCTCGCACGGCTCGGCGCTCGGCGAGGACGAGGTCGCGGCCACCAAGCGGGTCCTCGGCTTCGACGCGAACAAGACCTTCGACGTCGCGGACGACGTCCTCGCCCACACCCGCCGGGCCCTCGACCGGGGCGCCGAGGCGCACGCCGCCTGGGACAGGCGGATCGCCGAGTGGCGCGCCGCCTCCCCCGAACGGGCCAGGCTCTTCGACCGGGTGGTCGCGGGCCGGCTGCCCGAGGGCTGGGAGCAGGCGCTGCCCGTCTTCGAGGAGGGCACGTCGGTGGCGACCCGGGCCGCGTCCGGCAAGGTGCTTCAGTCGCTGGGCGCGGTGATACCCGAGCTGTGGGGCGGCTCGGCCGACCTCGCCGGTTCGAACAACACGACCATCGACAAGGCCAGCTCGTTCCTCCCGGCGGGCAACCCGCTCCCGGAGGCCGACCCGTACGGTCGCACCATCCATTTCGGCATCCGTGAACACTCCATGGCCGCCGAGATGAACGGCATCGCGCTGCACGGCAACACCCGTGTCTACGGCGGCACGTTCCTCGTGTTCTCCGACTACATGCGCAACGCCGTCCGCCTCTCCGCGCTGATGCAGCTCCCGGTGACGTACGTCTGGACCCACGACTCGATCGGTCTCGGAGAGGACGGCCCGACACATCAGCCGGTCGAACACCTGGCCTCCCTGCGGGCCATCCCCGGCCTGAACATCGTCCGCCCGGCCGACGCCAACGAGACGGCCGTCGTCTGGGCCGAGATCCTGAAGCGGCACGCCACGAACCCGGCCCCGCACGGGCTGGCGCTCACCCGCCAGGGCGTGCCGACGTACGGGCTCAACCCCGAGGCCGTGAAGGGTGGTTATGTCCTGCTGGAGTCCTCGACCGGGACGCCGGACGTGATCCTGATCGCCACGGGTTCCGAGGTGCAGCTGGCCGTCGCCGCGCGGGAGCGGCTGGAGGCCGAGGGGGTCGGGACGCGGGTGGTGTCGATGCCGTCGGTGGAGTGGTTCGAGGAACAGCCGCGCGAATACCGCGAGAACGTGCTGCCGCCGTCCGTGAAGGCCCGCGTGGCGGTCGAGGCGGGGATCGGTCTGACCTGGTACCGCTACGTCGGTGACCACGGCCGCATCGTCTCCCTCGAACACTTCGGCGCCTCCGCCGACGCGAAGACCCTGTTCGCCGAGTACGGCTTCACCCCCGAGAACGTCGTCACCGCCGCGAGGGCTGTGCTTGATCAACGACTCGACTCACTGCCGTCCACGGTTGATGCGAGCGCCTGAAGGAAGATGATCATTGTGACCACCGAAGCGACCGTGGCGACCACCGCCTCGGAACCCCTGAAGCACCTCTCCGACGAGGGCGTCTCCGTCTGGCTCGACGACCTCTCCCGCGAGCGCGTCACCTCCGGCAACCTCGCGAAGCTCATCGAGAAGCGGCACGTCGTCGGCGTGACCACCAACCCGTCCATCTTCCAGGCCGCCATCGGCTCGGGAGAGGGCTACGAGGACCAGCTCGCCGACCTCGCCGTGCGCGGGGTGACGGTCGACGAGGCCGTACGGATGATGACGACCGCCGACGTCCGTGCCGCCGCCGACGTCCTGCGCCCGGTGTACGACGCGACAGCGGGGCGGGACGGCCGGGTCTCCATCGAGGTCGACCCCCGGCTGGCCCACGACACCGCGGCGACCGTCGCCGAGGCCAAGCAGCTCGCCTGGCTCGTCGACCGCCCGAACGTCATGATCAAGATCCCGGCGACGAAGGCCGGTCTCCCGGCGATCACCGAGGTCATCGGCCTCGGCATCAGCGTCAACGTGACGCTGATCTTCTCGCTGGAGCGCCACTTCGAGGTGATGCACGCCTATCTGGCGGGCCTGGAGAAGGCGCAGGCCGCGGGCCTCGACGTGTCCGCCATCCACTCCGTCGCCTCCTTCTTCGTCTCCCGCGTCGACACCGAGATCGACAAGCGGCTGACCCTGCTCGGCACGGCCGAGGCGCTCGCCCTCAAGGGCCGCGCCGCGCTCGCCAACGCGCGGCTCGCCTACGAGGCATACGAAGAGGTGTTCGGCGAGGCCGGCGATACGACCCACCCCGGCGGACGCTGGACCGCCCTCGCCGGGGCCCGCGCCAACAAGCAGCGCCCGCTGTGGGCCTCGACCGGCGTGAAGGATTCGGCGTACAAGGACACCCTGTACGTGGACGAGCTGGTCGCGCCCGGCACCGTCAACACGATGCCGCAGGCCACGCTCGACGCCGTCGCGGACCGTGGCGTCATCCACGGGAACACGGTGAGCGGCGGCTATGCACAGGCCCGCGCCGACCTCGCGGCCGTGGAGGCGCTCGGTGTCTCGTACGAGGAGGTCGTGAATCTGCTGGAGAACGAAGGCGTCGCCAAGTTCGAGGCGGCGTGGCAGGACCTGCTGGACGTGGTGGCGAAGTCCTTGAACAGCAAGGGAGTTGATGGGGAATGACCGCCGAGTGGCTCAACCCGCTCCGGGACGCGGACGACCGCCGGCTCCCCCGGATCGCGGGCCCGTCCGGGCTCGTCATCTTCGGGGTGACCGGTGACCTGTCCCGCAAGAAGCTGATGCCGGCCGTGTACGACCTGGCCAACCGAGGCCTGCTGCCGCCGGGTTTCTCGCTGGTGGGGTTCGCGCGCCGGGACTGGGAGGACGAGGACTTCGCGCAGATCGTGCACGACGCGGTGCGCGAGCACGCCCGCACCGAGTTCCGTGAGGAGGTCTGGCAGCAGCTCGCCGAGGGGATGCGGTTCATCCCGGGCGACTTCGGCGACGACGAGGCGTTCAAGCGGCTCCGCGAGGCCGTCGAGGAGCTGGACAGCTCCCGGGGCACGGGCGGCAACTTCGCGTTCTATCTCTCCGTGCCGCCGAAGTTCTTCCCGAAGGTCGTCAAGCAGCTCAAGAAGCACGGCCTCGCCAGTCCGCCCGACGGCTCCTGGCGGCGCGCGGTCATCGAGAAGCCGTTCGGCCACGACCTGGCCAGCGCCCGCGACCTGAACGCGGTCCTGCACGACGTGTTCGACCCCGAACAGGTCTTCCGCATCGACCACTACCTGGGCAAGGAGACCGTCCAGAACATCCTGGCGCTCCGCTTCGCCAACCAGATGTACGAGCCCATCTGGAACCGGAGTTACGTCGACCACGTGCAGATCACGATGGCCGAGGACATCGGCATCGGAGGCCGCGCCGGGTACTACGACGGCATCGGATCGGCCCGTGACGTCATCCAGAACCACCTCCTCCAACTGCTGGCCCTGACCGCGATGGAGGAACCGGCCTCGTTCGACGCCGAGTCGCTGCTGACCGAGAAGCTGAAGGCGCTCAAGGCCGTACGGCTGCCGGAGGACCTGGGCCGGCACACCGTGCGCGGCCAGTACGCGGCCGGCTGGCAGGGCGGCGAGCAGGTGCCCGGCTATCTGGAGGAGGACGGCATCGACCGGTCCTCGACGACGGACACGTACGCGGCGGTCAAGCTGGGCATCGACAACCGCCGTTGGGCGGGAGTCCCCTTCTACCTGCGGACGGGCAAGCGGCTCGGCCGCCGCGTGACGGAGATCGCGGTCGTCTTCCAGCGCGCCCCGCACTCCCCGTTCGACTCCACGGCCACCGAGGAGCTGGGGCAGAACGCGATCGTCATCCGGGTGCAACCGGACGAGGGGATGACCGTGCGCTTCGGTTCCAAGGTGCCGGGTACCTCGATGGAGATCCGGGACGTCACCATGGACTTCGCGTACGGCGAGTCGTTCACCGAGTCCAGCCCGGAGGCGTACGAACGGCTGATCCTGGATGTGCTGCTCGGCGACGCCAATCTCTTCCCCCGCCATCAGGAGGTGGAGGAGTCCTGGAAGATCCTCGACCCGATCGAGGAGTACTGGGCCGAACACGGCAGGCCGGCGCAGTACGCCTCGGGCAGTTGGGGCCCCGAGGAAGCGGACGAGATGCTCGCACGAGACGGACGGAGCTGGCGCAGGCCATGAAATTCGACCTGACTGACACCACGGCAAGCAAGATCAACAAGGCCCTGGTGAAGGGCCGCCGGGCCATCGGCACGCCCGCCGTGGGCATGGTCCTCACGATGGTGATCGTGACGGACGAGGAGAACGCGTACGACTCGATCAAGGCGGCCGAGGAGGCCTCGCACGAGCACCCCTCGCGCACCCTGGTCGTCATCAAGCGGCACGCCCGCACCCCGAAGGACCGCACCAAGTCGCACCTGGACGCGGAGGTGCGGGTCGGCGCCGACGCGGGCACCGGTGAGACGGTCGTGCTGCGGACGTACGGCGAGGTGTCCGACCACGCCGACTCCGTGGTGCTGCCGCTGCTGTTGCCGGACGCGCCGGTGGTGGTGTGGTGGCCGGTGGACGCTCCGGAGAACCCGGCGAAGGACCCGCTGGGCGCCCTCTCGCAGCGCCGGATCACCGACATGTACGCGGTGGAGACCCCGCTCGCCGCCCTGGAGCAGCGGGGCGCCTCCTACACCCCCGGCGACACCGACCTCGCGTGGACCCGGCTGACGCCGTGGCGTTCCATGCTGGCGGCCGCCCTCGACCAGGCCAAGGAGACCATCACCTCGGCCGCCGTGGAGAGCGAGGCCGACAACCCGAGCGCCGAACTGCTCGCCCGCTGGCTGGAGGCCCGTCTGGGCGTGTCGGTCGAGCGTGTGCTGACGGCTGGTCCGGTCGTGACGGGGGTGCGCCTCGGCACCGCGAAGGGCGAGATTGTCATCGACCGCCCCGAGGGCCCGCTCGCCACACTCACCCTGCCGGGCCAGCCGTCCCGCACCCTCGCGCTGAAGGTCCGCGCCACCTCGGAGCTGATCGCCGAGGAACTGCGGCGCCTCGACGCCGACGAGATGTACGCCATCGCCCTGCGCGGCGGCGACAACACCGACGACAAGACAGTTCGAAACGTTAGTGACACCCAGGGAGAAGTGAACTGACATGCAGCTCGGTCTGATCGGTCTCGGCAAGATGGGCGGCAACATGCGCGAGCGGATCCGCCGCGCCGGCCACACCGTCGTGGGCTACGACCGCAACCCCGACGTCTCCGACGTGGGCAGCCTGGCCGAACTGGTCGAGCGCCTCGACGGCCCGCGCACGGTCTGGGTGATGGTGCCCGCCGGTGGGGCCACCCAGTCCGTCGTCGACGAGCTGGCGGAGCTGCTGTCGCCCGGCGACACTGTCGTCGACGGCGGCAACTCCCGCTGGACGGACGACGAGAAGCACGCGGCCGAGCTGGGCGCGAAGGGTATCGGCTTCGTCGACGCGGGTGTCTCCGGGGGCGTGTGGGGGCTGGAGAACGGCTACGCCCTGATGGTCGGCGGCGACAAGGAGCACGTCGAGCGGCTCCAGCCGATCTTCGAGGCGCTCAAGCCGGAGGGGCCGTACGGCTACGTCCACGCCGGCAAGGTCGGTGCCGGGCACTTCTCCAAGATGGTCCACAACGGCATCGAGTACGC
This sequence comes from Streptomyces sp. NPDC057474, assembly GCF_042802555.1. NCBI lineage: Bacteria > Bacillati > Actinomycetota > Actinomycetes > Kitasatosporales > Streptomycetaceae > Streptomyces > Streptomyces sp. NPDC057474. The sequence continues at coordinate 11,599 of NZ_JBHVDX010000268.1, forward strand.
GATGATGCAGGCGTACGCCGAGGGCTGGGAGCTGTTGGAGAAGGTCGACTCGGTGACGGACGTCCGCGAGGTGTTCCGCTCCTGGCAGGAGGGGACCGTCATCCGCTCCTGGCTGCTGGACCTCGCCGTCAACGCGCTCGACCAGGACGAGCACCTGGAGAAGCTGCGCGGCTACGCCGAGGACTCCGGTGAGGGGCGGTGGACGGTCGAGGCCGCCATCGACCACTCGGTGCCGCTGCCGGCGATCACCGCGTCGTTGTTCACGCGGTTCGCTTCGCGTCAGGACGACTCCCCGCAGATGAAGATGATCGCCGCGCTGCGGAATCAGTTCGGGGGGCACGCGGTCGAGTCGACGAAGTAGACGAAGTAGGGGACGGAGTAGGCGAAGTAGGCAGGGCGTCTTCGGGGCGCGGGTACGTGCCGGAGCGTCGCGGCTGGTCACGCCCACGCGGCGGAGCCGCATATCGATACAGGCCCCGCGCCCTTTGGGG
>NZ_JBHVDX010000269.1:0-12051 GCF_042802555.1 Streptomyces sp. NPDC057474
TGGGCTCGGGTGCTGGCGAGGCGGTAGGAGTCGGTGCCGGTCTCGATGATGGTGCCGTTACAGGTGAGGCGGTCGACGATGGCTGCGCAGAGGCGGGGGTCGGTGAACGTCTTAGTCCAGCCGCCGAACGACTCGTTGGAGGCGATGGCGACGCTGTTCTTCTCCTCGCGTTCGGTCAGGACCTGGAAGAGGAGTTCGGCGCCGCGGCGGTCGAGTTCCATGTAGCCGAGTTCGTCGATGCAGAGCAGGTCGACACGTCCGTAGCGGGCGATCGTCTTGGAGAGTTGCTTCTCGTCGGCGGCTTCGACGAGCTCGTTGACCAACTTCGTGGCCAGCACGTACTTGACCCGGTAGCCAGCCATCGCCGCCTCGGTTCCCAGCGCGATCAGCATGTGTGACTTGCCGGTTCCGGAGTCGCCGATCAGGCAGAGGGGCTGGCTTTTCTTGATCCATTCGCAGCTGGCGAGCGTGTGGATGGTGGCCGCGTCGAGGTTCGGGTTCGCGTCGAAGTCGAAGGTTCGCAACGACTTGTCCCGAGGGAAGCCGGCCGCCTTGATCCGCCGTTCCGACCGGCGCCTGGACCGGTCGTCACACTCGGCCATCAGCAGCTCTGCGAGGAAACCGCGGTAGGTCATCTGATCCTTCAGCGCCCGATCGGCGATGTCGGAGAACTCGTTCCTGATCGAGGGAAGCCGCAACAGGCGGCAGGCGGTGTCGATGGCCGTGTTGGCGGCCTGCTCGGTCAGTCCTCGCTGGCGGGGCAGGGTCACTGTGCTTCTCCCTCGCGGTGTTCACCGCCGCTGGCGCGACGGCGTTGGAGCAGTTGGTCGTAGTGGGTCACCGAGGGCAGCGGCCTGGTGTCCGGGGGAAGATGCGCGAGCCGCCACTCGTGCAGAAACGTCACGGTGCCCGCGCCCGGGGTTCCGGCCGGTTCGTCCTCGGCCTGGGCAATCTTGCGGGCTTCCAGCGCGACCGCGTCCGCGGTCAGGGCTCCTGCCCGCAGGGCCATCGCGAGTCCGGCGACCATGTGCTCGTGCGGCAGGTGGCGGGCCAGCAGCAGCACCTCGATTAGGGCCCTCGTCCCGGCCGTGTCTCCGTGGGCCTTGACAGCCGCGGCCCACCAGGCGTCATGGACCGGGGTGAACTTGCCCGCCGAGCGGGCCTGTTCGAGCGCGGTGGCGCCGGGGAAGGCACCCGGCTTGCGGATCAGGGCCTCCAGGTAGTGGTCCAGATCCAGGCGGCAGCCTCCCTTCGCGATCAGCCGCTCGTGTCGGGCCACTTCCACGTTCCGGTCATAAACCACCAGGTGAGAGGCGTGCAGCACGACCCGGACCCGCTTGCCGATCAGCCGGACGGGCACCGAGTATCGGTTCGTTCGGACTGCGATCTGGCTGTAACGGTCGACCCTCGGAGTGAACAGCCGACCCGTCTCGAACGGTTCCTCCGGCAGCGGCATCAACAGTGGCCGCTCAACCTCGAAGTACTCGTCGATCGTCCGCGGCCGCGAACCGATCCGGCGCCGCCCGTCATGAAGATCCCACTGATCGACGAGTTCGTTCAGCTCGGCCAGCGAGTCGACCTCGGGCACCGGGGTGAAGTGGTTGCGGCGGAAGTAGCCGATCTGGCCCTCCACTCCGCCCTTCTCGTGGGCGCCCTCGATGCCGGGCCGGCAGTAGAAGCTCTCGATCCCGAAGTGCGACCTGAAGGCGATCCACCGGTCGGCTTCCACCCTGGCCCGGCTCAGCCCCAGCACCTGGGCGACGGCAGCCTTCAGGTTGTCGTATCGGACCTTGCTCCGCGGGACCCCTCTAATATGCGGGTCTTGGTGTCAAGTCTCCGGCTGCCTTTGAGAAGCTGCCCAAGAAACTCTTGTTGACCGCGAAGCGTCGAGCTGGGGGCCACGTGGACGTTGCTGAGCGCGAGCTGACCCATCCCTGGGAAGGTGTCCTGGCCGCTCCAACCGACGGCAGTGACGTCGGCGTTCTGGTCCTGGCGGGTTCCAGCGGACGCATCGAACGCGAACGAGCACGCATCCTCGCTCAGCAGGGCATCACTGCTCTGTCCATCCGCTGGTTCGGCGGACCAGGGCAGCCTCCGGGAATCTGTGAGATCCCCTTGGAGACCTTCACCGCCGCGGTCGACTTCCTCACCGCGAGCGGAGCTCGACGCATCGGCATCCTTGGTGTCTCCAAGGGGGCTGAAGCAGCTCTGCTCACGGCCGTGCGCGACCGGCGCGTGGACGTTGTTATCGCGCTGTCGCCCACGTCGCGAGTCTGGTGCAATGTGGATCCGGGCCGCGATGGGGAACAGCGCCCGTATCGTTCTTCCTGGACCTGGCAGGGGCGGGCCCTGCCTTTTGTTCCGATGGATGACTCCTGGACTCCGGTCAACCCGGGTAGCGGTCCGGCCGCCATCCGCGGCTGGTACGAACTCAGCGATCGGAGCTTCGTTCACCAGCTCCCTCGGGCGGAGATCCCCGTCGAAAAGGCCCGAGCCGATCTGCTGCTCGTTGCCGGTGGCGACGACGCGATGTGGCCTTCTCTCCGCTTCGCCGAACAACTGGCAGAACGCCGACGCTCAGCCGGGACCACTGCGCATCTCATCGCCCGCCACGATGCCGGCCATCGACCGCGCTTTCCCGGCGAGAGCCAGGCGCCCGCGTCCCCGCATTTTCTGTACGGAGGCACGCCCAGAGCTGACGCGCTCCTGGGAGAGGCTGCGTGGCCGCACATCCTCGACAGGCTCACCAGGACAGCTCCCTCCAGTTGCTGACCGCAGTCAGAAGGCTTCTCCATCGAGCCGACTGAGGAGTCCGTCGAAGATCTGCTCCCTCGCGACCTGTCCCTTGGCCGCCGCGTCGTCCCGCTGGCGTTCGAGAGTGGGTCGGAACTCGATCGTGGTGACGAAGAACGTGCAGGACTCGCAGATCGACTCGAAGTGGCAGTCCATCTCGACGGGGCGAGCACAGTAGCCGTTGCCGAGCATCCGGCGGTGCATCTCCCGGCGGAACTTGGACATCTCCGATCCTTCGGCGTCGGCCGGTAGTCGGCGAGGGGCGTCATAGAGTGCCTCGACCTTCGCCGAGACGGCGAAGTACTCGTCGGCGACGGTCCGGTCGGCGATCCGGGCGTAAACACGCGTCATGGACAGCGACTTGTGTCCAAGCAATGCGGCGATGGCCTCCAGAGACATGCCCCGGTTGATCGCCTGGGTGGCCAGAGTATGCCGGAGCTGGTGCGGAGTGACCCGGCCGAGTCCGGCCTGCTGCGCGGCCTTGCGGACCGCGGCCTCGATGCGGGAGGCGTTGACGGGGCGGCCGTGGTCGGTGAACAGCAGGTTCGAACGCAGGCCGTCGGGCCGGTGCAGCAGCCAGTCGTCCAGCAGCGTCTTGAGCTGCGGATGCAGGGGGACGTAGCGGTCGGTGTGCATCTTGCCGACCGGGACGCGGAGCCAGTAGGCGGAGCCGATCTGCACGACCGCGTCGATGGTGAGGCCGAGCATCTCGCTGCGGCGCATCCCGGTGCGGGCGAGGACCTCGATCGCCAGCCGGGTGAACGGATCGAGGTCCTTGCGGGCGGCTGCCAGCAGTTTGGCGGCCGCGGCGTCGTCCAGGAAACGGGGCAGTGGTTCGTCCGCGATCGGGAAGTCGCTGTCGAAGACCAGCTGGCGGGGCGGCCGGTCGGCGGCATCCCACTCATCCAGGCGACGGAAGAAGCCACGGAGTTTGCTGAGCCGGTCGCGGACGGTATGCCGGTGCAGCGGTCCTCCGCGGGCGCCCGGCCGCTCCAGCAACCACTGCCGATAGCGTTCGACGTGCCGCCGCTTGAGCTCCGCGACGCAGGTCACGGCGGTGTCCTCGGCGGCCACCAGGAGGGCGAACTCTCGCAGTGTCAGCTCAGTGTTCTTCACGGTTCCCGGCCGCAGCGTTCCGGCAATCTGCCGCAGATAGTGCTGCATCGTGTCCGCCAGCCCGGCAGGGACGCGGGCCCACTCGCGGGCGCGCATGTCGGCGTGGTCCGGGGAGCGGCGGCGTGGGAGCTGGTCGGTCAACTCGCAGTGGAAGAGCGTCGCTTCCAGGTTGAACAAGGCGGTCGAGAGGGCCTTGACGCCGCGATTGGGGATCCGCCGGGCCGCCTCCAGCAGCAGGCGGCGTCCCTCGTCCCAGTCGCTCTGCTGCAGCTGGTCCGGCTGCTGTCCGAACAGGGCGATGAAGTGGGCCAGCAGGTTGAACTGGGTCATGGCCACCGAGTCGCGGAGGCCGAGTGTGCGGGCGGTCTCCATGAACCGCAGGTGCAGTTCCGGCTCGGTGCGTGTGAGCACGATGCCCAACCTCGGACGCCGGGCGACCAGGTAGTCCGCGCCCGGCTGCATGCGTCCGGTGACCGCCAGCCAGCTGATGAACCGGTGCGTCTCGTGGTTGAAAGCAAGCTGGCGTTCCAACGGCAGGCGGCGGAAGTTGTCCAGGTCGGGCACTGCGGCGAGTAGGACTCGGGCGCCCCAGCGGACCTTGTGGTCGGTGTTCATGCCTTGCGCGGCCCGGTGGGCGAGGTAGAACTCGACAAGGTCCGGGCGCACGATCGGCAGGGCGGCGGCGCGGGCCCGGCGCATCAGGAATCCGCCCGGTCGGCGTCGATGGCGGCACTGGCCTGAAGGTACTGCTCGACCAGCCAGCTGTTCGCCAGGTGGATGTAGATCCGGGTCGACTCGATGGAGCGGTGACCAGCCTGGGCCTGTACCGCTTCCAGGGCCATGCCCGCCTCCCGCAGCCGGGTCAGGCAGGTGTGGCGGAGCTGATGACAGGTCAGCCTCGGTAGTCCTGTTCGCTTCCGGACACCATCGAGAATCTCGTCCAGACCATCGGCGGAGAGCGGTCGGCCACGGGTGGGTCCGCGCAGCACCACGAACAGCCGATCGTGGTCGACGGGCGGACGCTCGCGATCCAGATAGTCGCCGACCGCGCGGAAGAACTGCGCAGAGACGGGTATCAACCGCTGATGGCCGCCCTTGCCCTCGCTGATGAAGACCCGACGTTCGCCTGGTGAGAGGTCGCCCAGCCGCAGGCCGAGTACCTCGCAGCGGCGCAGCCGGCCGAGCAGCATCGCGAGGACCATGGCCCTATCCCGTGCGGTGTTCACGGCGCCGAGCACCGTTTCGACCTCAGCCGGGCCGAGAACGCGCGGGAGGGTTCGGGGCGTGCGCAGGAGCGGTGCCCCGCGGTTGCCGCTGCGGCGGCGGTTGGCCAGCCCCGTCGGCACTGGGTTGCGATCAATGGCCAGGTCGTCGCGGGTCATGAGGTAGCCGAACAGCCCGGAGATGCTGGCGAGTCGGCGCTTGATGGTCCGAGCCGAGAGTCCTGCTTCACCGTCTTCGAGCCGGACGACCTTCGGTCCCCGCCGCGGCTTCTTCTGCGCGGTGATGAACGCGAAGACGTCCGCGGTGACGACGTCGGCAGGCTCCTTGGGCACCACCGAGAAGAAGACCTTCAGGTCGTAGGCGGTGGCCAACAGAGTGTTCGGCCGGCAGCGTGCCGCCACGAACTCCAGATAGTCGTCGACCAATGGGTGGCCCAGTGATGCCGCAGGGTTCCCCGCGGCATCGACACGTCGTACCAACTCCGGCTGCCAGGCCATCCGAGCTCCTCGACGGGAGCGACCATCCTGGCTGGGAACACGAGATCGCGGAAGAGTCGTCACCCACATAACCGCCCAGCGTCCGCAGGGCGTGAACGTGCCCTTCAAAGAAGGCTTCCTGCCCACAAGACGCGAAGACGCTTCTCCGCACTACTGGTCGGGGGTCAATGGAGGACTCGAGGAAGCATGCTGCAAGATGGCTGCGATGACTCCCCTCGACGAAGCCTGGGACGAGCTGCGCGGACAGCTTCGACTTGGCCAGCAGTTGGCCGGAACAGTGGACTGGGTTCACCATCCCGGCGTCACCGGGATTGGTGTCGACCTGGGGCTTGCCGTCACCGGCTTCGTCGATGTACTCATGCTGCCGCGGGACGCGACACGCTGGCCGGCCGTCGGCACGGCGGCGGACTTCGAGATCTGGTGGATGGATGACCGTCCGCAGATCAGGCTCATGCCCGTCGACCCCGGGTTCGTGCGCGAAGACTTCGACAGCTGGGTCCTCGTGGAGGACTCCCCGGCGGCAGCGCTGTGGCGTGAGCGCCATCGGGTCAGCTGAGCGCGTTCTCTCCTGACTCACCTTGGTCTGCGTGCTGTCGACGCAGGCGTTCGGCCTGGCGCCTCTTGTCCGCGATGTGCCGCAGGCTCTCCTGAAGGTTGGTGACCTCGCCGAGCCATTGCAGCCGTCGGGCTTCGTCCAGTCGTTCGTGGGTATTGCGTTCGATCTCCAGCAGCCGGGGGACCTGGCTCAACGACATGCGAAGCATCGGGCAGCGCACGCACGCTGATTCATGCTGGCAGGGTGTCCCATATGGGCGGCCGCATCGGCCAAGGGCGACCTTCCGCAGGCTGAAGTGGTCTCGGAACTCCTCCCATTCGGAGTCGGTCGGCTCGCGGTACTCCTCGCTGGGCCGATGGGCTCGGCGCTGGTCGACGAACTGGCGGTAGAGGCGGATCACCTCTTCCGGGTATACCGCCACATACCCCTGAGTGGTATTCAGGTCGAGGTGTCCGAGCAGCTTCGCCGCGATGTGAATGGGTAGTCCGCCGTTGACAGTCTCGGTGGAGAAGATCCGCCGGAAGTCGTGCGGGGTGAACTTCAGCGGGGTGCCGTCGATGTCGGTGATGCCAGCGCGCCGGGCCAGGCCGGCGAGGAGCTCTCGGATGCGGTCCGGCGGGATGACCTGCAGCTGGTGGTGGGTGACCCGCTGGAACAGATGTGGCAGCAGCGGGCCGAAGGTGCTTTCGTAGCCGTCGTAGCGGCTGAGAAGTGGCACTGTGCCGTCGCGCTTGATCCGCCGAATGATGCGGGCCAGCACCGCGACGAGCTCCGGGGCGGCCGGGATGACCCGTTCGGCGTCCGTCTTGGACGGGCTGACCTGCAGCAGCGGCACCATCTCCCCCGTCGGGGCCTGATACTGGCGCAGGCTCACGTGGGTCAGCTCAAGGAGCTCCTCGATGCGTGTTCCCGTCCTGCGCAACACCTCCATGGCCGCGAAGGTCCAGAAGGCGTTGTCCTCCAGGCGTTCCGCGTCGAAGCGGGGACCGGGCTGGTCGACAGGGGTGACGAACAGCGCGCCCGGACGCCACGTGCTGGAGGCCCGACCAGTTCGGCGATAGCGCAGGCCATCGATGGTGAACCCGTCGCCAGTTGTGGCATCACGGGCAGCGGACAGCATCCGTCCAGCCGCATCGAGTTCGTTCTCTGCGGCGGCGATGAGCTGCGGCAGCACGGGAATCAAGGTGCGGGTCCGTTGTTGCATGCGGGCCTGGCGACGCCGGGCCTCTTTGATGTAGCCGCGGATATCGGCCTCGCCGACGGGGGATGGAGCGGCCCACCGGGCCCAGCGGGCGGGGTCCTCCAGCGACCACTGCAGCAGGTCGAGGTAGAACGCGCGGACCGCCAGCAGCACCGAGTGAAAGGTGCGCCGGGCCTGGCCGTTCGGCAGTGTACGGATCCGCTGTTTCCACGCCTGGGCCACCGGATCGGGCAGGTGCAGGGAGCAGATGCCTGGATGGTGGCGCTCCAGGTCGCGCCAGAACAGGTCCACCAGCACCTGGACCAGGTTGACCAGCGATCCGTAGTCCAGCGCTGCGGAACGCTCGACCAGGTAGTGCACCAGGACGTCGCGGATCTCCTTGTTCGCGACCGGGTAGCGGTCCACGAGTTCGGCCACCGACAGCTGCCCGCGGGCCGAGGCTTCCCGCAGGGTAGGCGGCAAGTCGTCCAGTCCGCCGACCGCGCGCAACAACTCGTAGGCCATCGGCAGTGCGGTGACCTTGCTGCCGCACGCTTGGCGAGCCGCCGCATAGTCGCCGAAGTCGGCGAGGTCGAGTTCGCGCAGCGGCTTGCCGGTCACGATCACCATGCGGGTCAGCCCGTTCACGGCCTCGGCCGCGTACTCGTGTCCCTTGTGGCGGGCGGCGGACCGCTCGACAGCGGCGAAGACCTCGGCCTGGTTGTGGCGACGGAACGATGCGTAGACGCCCAGCAGCCTGCTGCTCGACAGCCAGGCGTAGGACGGCCAGACCGCCCGCAGCACGATCATGATCCCAAGTCCGGCGGTCAGCCGGTTCCGCAGCGCGGGGGTGAGGTCCCGCGGACCCCATCGTCGGCCTTGGTCTTCGGCCCCGCTGAGCAGCCACCGATCCTGCCAGTCCTCGCCCGGGAAGGTCTCCAACCAGTCCAGAATGCGCGTCAGCGCAAGATTCTGCCTCCACCGCTGCTGGTAGGTGGGCTGGTCGAGGAGCGCCTCCGCCAGCGTGCCCAACTGCGCGCGTGTGGCGGCAACCCGCCCGGACGACGCGGCCGGCCCGGCCGCCCGCCCCGGTGGCGGGCCCGTCAGCACGCCCGGGTCGCGCGGGCTGGCGGGGGTGCGGGCCACCTTGCCGTGTCGGCCGCTCATCAGATGCTCCGCCCAAACACGTCGGTCAGGTCCTCAGGGTCGTAGGACCAGCCCTGAAGTGGCTGCGGCGTCGGTTTCGGACGTGTGTAGTGCTCGTGGACCTTCGCGATCACCTCGTCGGGGCGCGGACGCAGGTAGCCGCCGGTGGTGGTGATCTGCCGGTGCCGCATCACCTGCTGGACGTCGACAAGGGTGACGTTGGGGTCGGCGATCAGCCGCAACCCCAGCGTGTGACGCAGATCGTGAAGGGTGACGTTGGCCCCGATCCGATCGTTGATCCGTGTCAGGACAGCGCGCAGGGCGGTGTAGGTCAAGGGCCGCAGCGGCTGACGACGGGTCCACCACAACGGCTCGTCCGGCTCAGGTCGGTGCCCCGCGTCGAGGAGTTCACCGAGATAGACAGCCATCCACGCGAACGCCTCCGGTGCCGCCGGGCACGCCTGCTTGATCCCACCGAGGCCCTTGGTCCGCACGTAGATGCGGCCGTCGCCAGGGTGAGCGTCGCCCACCGCCATGCCCAGCAGCTCGGCCGCCCGCGCGCCGCTGGACAACAACATGCTGAACATCGCCCGGTCCCGGTTGCACCCCAGCCGCGCGAACACCTCATCCAACACATCGTCGGGCACTGCCCGGGGCGGCCGATCAGGCTGCTTCTGCCGATAGGCGCCCCGGCGCTGCGGATGGAACGGCTCCAGCGGGTTGTGGTGGGCGTTCGGGCGGCGGCCGGACCGTGACTGCGGGGGCACCGGCGACACCACCGGCCCCTCCCCGGTCTGCAGATGGAAGTCGTAAAACGCCGAGATCACCGACAGGGCGTGGTTGACGGTGGCCGGGGCATAGCCCTCCGACAAGTACGGCTTGCCCGTACGCGGATTCACCGAGCCCGCAGCCGGAGCGTCCGGGCCTCGCCGATCCCGTGCCGGGTTGTGCGCGGTCCGCAGCCATAGCACGAAGTCCCGCACGTCGAGCCGTTGCGCGCGACTCCACTCCGCGTCGATGGCCGCGAGGAACCGGAACCACCGCAACAAGTCGTAGCCGTAGGAACGACACGACGCCGGGCTGCTCCCGCACGCCAACAAGTCACGCAGGAACTCGCTGACCGGCTCGATCGGCATCCCGGCACCGTCACGTACCACCCACGGGAGCGTCGGATCGGTCGTCGTCGTCACGCGGCCGGCCCGGGCGACTACGAGCCCGGACACGTCCCGTCGCGACGCCTGTTGTTCCTGTTTCATCAGTACCCCATCCGTGAGATCACATCTCGGACGGAGCGTTCTGGACTACACGGCCAACCTCATACCGGACACGCCGTTAGTGCGGTCAATAGGTCGATGAACGGCCCTGCCCGAGTAGGGCAGGCGGAAGGAGAACAAATAGCAGGTCACGAGCTCGCCGGTGAGCCGGATCGTCACGTCGCCGAAGTCGACCTCGGCCTCCATGCCGGGCTGGTGGGTCTGTGGGATGAACGCTTCGACCGGGGCCTTCCCCGACTCGACGAGGATCTGCGGCTTCCGGTCCGAGACGTAGCGCCGGACCATTTGGTAGGAGACATCCGCGGCGTGTTCCTCGACCAGGCGATGGAAGATCCGCGTGATCGTGTGCCGCTGCTTGCGCGGCGCGTCCAGATCCGCCTGAAGCATCCCGTCAATCACCAGCTTGTAGGGGTCCAACGCGGTCGGCCTCTGCGGCAGCTGCTTCCGCGGCTCCGGCCAGACCGAGTCCACGGCCTTGCGGACCGTCCGCCACGACACGTTGTACTTGCGCTCGATCTCCCGGATCTTCATGCCGCCACGGTGGTCACGCCGGATCGCCGCGTACAGCTCGATCTTCGACATCGGCGGCATGACCAGGCCCTTTCACCAGGAGCACCCCGATGCTCCCGTGGCAAGAACCCCGGCGACTTCAAAACTCGTGAACATCACCCGACCGTGGATCTGGGTGCCTCCCAAACCCGTGAACAACGGGCTTCACAACCCGTGAATAAAGCCATTGTGCCGCTGCCCGGGCGCGGGCCAGCAGCCGCGTGCCCGTCCCGCGCGCCGTCCGCAATGTGTTCCGGCCGCATCACCCGCCCCGTACAGGGCGTCAACCACTACAGGTGGATCTGTATCGATGCCGTGCATGACGCCTTCCCCATCGGCGGTCGGCACGGGGCGGGCGTCCGTCCTGAAGCCGGACGACGGCGGGAACTGGGGAGGCCCCTCCCTCTGGACCGCGTCCGTCCGGGGTAACCGACCTCGAACAGGGCACGCCGTGGTGATCGTGGGCCCGTCGCCGGGTCATCGTGGTGCAGCAAGCTGGATGACGCTACGGATGGGATACGCGGATGTCGGAATCGACCAAGGCCATGAGTCGGCGCAGTCTGCTCATCACCAGTGGGGCGGTGGCGACCACCGTCGCTGCCACGGGCGGGTCCAGCGCTCAGGCCAGAGAGGAAGCGGTGCTGCGGGGCTCAGAGAGCGGTGATGACGCCGGCCGGGCAAGGATCGACGTCCACCACCATTTCACCGCTCCGGCATGGGTTGACTGGGCCGAGCGTGAGGGCCTGGTGCGGCGACAGGAGCTGCCGTGGTGGGCGCGTTGGGATCTGGACTCCACTCTGGCGCTGATGGACCGGGTGGGAATCGCAACCGCGGTCCTCAACCCGACCATGCAGGACCGGTACCGCTCCGCGGCGCAGGCCAGAGAAGGTCTCACTGTCGTCTTCGAGGCGCTGACCGACTTGGTGGCCGCACACCCGGACCGTTTCGCCATCCTCGGCCCTGCTGTCCTGGACCATCCCGAAGTGACCACGTGGGCTCTCCAACGCGCCTTCGACGACCTCGGTGCCGTGGGAGTCAGCATGAAAGCCAACTACAACGGTATCTACCTCGGTGATCCCTCGTACGACCGCTTTCTCGCAGAACTCGACGAACGCGCCGCTGTCCTTATCACCCACCCGCTCGACCTCCCGGGCGGACCACCCGGAGTGCCCACCGTCCCCGGAACTCCGAACTTCATGTGCGATTTCCTGCTGGATACCACGCGTGCCGCTGTGAACCTGATCCGCACCAAAACACTCGACCGCTACCCGGACCTGTCAGTCGTCCTGCCACACGCCGGCGGATTCCTCCCTCAGATCGCCACCCGCATGAAGGCCTTCGGCAACTTTTGCACCCCACCCCTCGATGCTGCCCGGGTACAGGACTATCTCCACCGCTTCTATTACGACACGGCGGGCCCGCTGGCCCCCTCGGGCACTCTGGTGGCCACCGCCGGTGCCGACCGCATCCTCTTCGGCACCGACTGGCCGGCCGCCTCCTCCGACATCATCACCGACTTCACGGTGCCGGCCATCGAGACCGACCCCGTCCTCACCAACCGCCAACGTCGCGGCATCAACCGCGACAACGCGCTCCGCCTCATGCCCACGCTGAGGCGCGCCTAGTGATCTGGTTCGGAGATGCGTGAGCAGTAGCGGCAGATGCGGTCGAGGATCTGGTCGGCAGTCTTGGTCCATTTGAAGGGTCTGGCCTGGT